>DASUHB010000032.1 GCA_036273715.1 Gemmatimonadaceae bacterium | reverse complement strand
CTTGAACGCTTGAGCTCTCACCCCAAGCGCAGTCTGTTTTGATAGTATCCCGCCACCCCCGCGCCGTCATGCCGAGTGACTGCAGCTGGCGGTAAACTGTAGGCCGGCTAATGCCTAACAGATGCGCCGCTCGGAGCGTGTCGCCGCCCGTCTCGCGCAAGGCGGCAAGCAATCGCTGATGCCCAACCTTTCGTAAGGCATGCGTACGAGCGATGCCGTCGAAGTGGTCGATGGCTGCCTCGATATGAGCGGCGTCGATCGCGCCTCCGTGCGAGAATGAGCACGCGCGCTCGAGCGTTATCGCAAGCTCGCGTACGTTTCCGCGCCATGTATGACGGTGCAGCGCCCCTAACGCATCCCCGGTCACCTGTCGTCGCTTGGCGTTTCCGGCGCTGCGGCTAGCGAGCAGGTGCTCGGTGAGCTCGGGCAAGTCCTCGAGACGAGCCGAAAGCGATGGCACACGGAGGGTGACGCCGGCCAATCGATGCCACAAGTCGAGCCGGAACCGGCCTGTGTTCACCATTGCCGGGAGGTCCTCGTTCGTCGCGCTGACAAGGCGAAAATCACTGGCGCAATCTCGCGCGGCGCCAACTGGTCGAAATCCATAACCATCGAGCGCACGGAGCAGCTTTGGTTGAGTTTCCAGCGCGAGTGCGCCAATTTCGTCAAAGAACATCGTGCCGCCGTTCGCCTTGACCAGGTGTCCGCAGGAAGTATGAACAGCTCCCGTAAATGCGCCACGGACGTGGCCGAAGACGACGCTCTCGAAAAGCGCCGGGCTGAGCGTGCTGACATTGCACGGCTCGAAGGCGCCGGATCGCCCGCTTGCGAGATGGAGGCCGTGCGCAACCAACTCTTTGCCCGCACCCGTCGGTCCAAGTATCAAGACGGGGAGGCGAGTCGGTCCAACGCTCGCGATGGTCTCACGCAAGCGGCGCATGACGGGTGAGCTCCCAACGATGAGGTCCGCCAGCTCGTGCTCGATCATGGCTGCTCCGGATGTGCGCGTTTGATGAGTGGGGCCGTCGCGCTATCTGCATCAGCGTCTGTATGCAGCACGTGCGGCGTGAGAAAGAGGTACAGCTCCGTCGACGTCGTCTCGCGGCTGACATGCCCGAACAGTCCGCCGATGAGCGGAATGCTGGACAACAGCGGGATGCCGCCCTGCGATGCATCATGCTCGACATCCGTTAGGCCACCGAGCGCCACCGTTTGCCCGTCCTTGAGCAGCAACTGCGTCTGAACAGATCGGGTAGAAATCACCGGCGCGTCGAACGCGATCTCGCTCGTTGCATTGTCCACCTCCTGGGTGACCTCGAGGCCGACGTATCCATCGGGACTGATCGTTGGCAGCACCGTGAGCTTGGTACCGACATCCATGTACTGCACCACCTGGTCGCGCGCCGAGTTGTCGGTGGCGAGCGTACGAGACAGCTGGACGAATGGGCGTTGGCTTCCGACGTTGATGGTTGCCGGTTGGTTGTTTGCCGCGATGAGAATTGGCTTGCTGAGGATGCGCACATCGCCTCGTTCGGCGGCGGCAGTGAGCGTGGCGTCGATGTCGAGATGCGTGAAATGCGACGCGTGCAGGATGACGTCGGTTAGGCCGGCGCCGACTTGTGAGCCGTTGACCACGGTTCGGGTCGAACCGACCTTCGTCGGTGGCAAAGTTGCATCGACGCCGAACGCCAGGCTGCGATCCTTCTGCACCTCGGCGATGACCACTTCGATCAATACCTGCAGCGGACGCGTATCAAGCGCGTTTACTGCCGCGGTTATCAGGTCGAAATCGCTCTGGCTCGCTCTGACCAGGAGACTATTGCTCCGCGGATCGGGGACTATCGTCACATCGCCGGAGAGCGTCGCGTTTCGCCCAGCTGCAGTCGGGACGGGCGCGTTCTGCGAGCCGGCCGGCGGGATCTGTGTGGACTGCAGCTGCTGGTCGAGCGTCGCTGGGCGATCGCTCCCAAGCTCCCCGAGCGCGCTGCCGCGGCCATACAGCGCATTGACGGTCGCTGCGACATCCGCCGCGCGTGCGTGTCGCAAGTGAATGATGAAAAACTGGACCGCCGCGAGTGCTCCTGTGTTAGGCGTTGGTGGCACTGCGACGCTCTTCGCCTCCACACGGTATAACGCCGAATCTCGCGCCAGCTGCAGGTTTTGACTCGCCAGAAGGCCAGTGAGCAGGTCGGGAATCTCGCTTTTCAGGACGGCGTGCGGAGTCTCGAGCGTAACGCGCGCGGCAGGAACGGCGCTGCCGAACGCCACCGGACGGTCCAAGAACGGAGCGAGCGCCTCGACGGCGGCACGCAGATCTGCATCCACGAAGTGAATGCTGACGCTGTCGCCGCGCCACGTCACCAGACTGTCCGAGCGTTGGGCACCGGCATCGAAAGGCAAAGCCAGGAACGCTGCGAGCGCGATCCAGCATCGAACGGTCATGGCCACGCGCGCCGCACCGTTAGGCGCCAGGTTGTGTCCGATCCGACGATCACGATCCGGTTTGCCGATATGCTGCGAACCCGCAAACCTGCGACGGTATCTCGTGCGTGTACGAGCACGCTTCGATCGTGGCCGGGAACACCGTCGAGGATGCCGAGCCATGGCGGACCACCGATCGTTCCGGTAAGCACCAACGATGGCTTCGGGGGCTTTGCAGCCGGTGAGTCGTTGGTCGCACTGGAGCCAAAGACAACCGACGCAGGGCGGCGGCTGAGCCGAAAGATGTCGCCTTCCACGATTCTATCTGCGAGCGACGAGAGTGAGTCAGCGGCTATCGACGCGACTGGTGAAGTAATGTTGGGGAGAGGTGGCGCCGGTGAGGCTGGTTCTCGTGCACTCCCGTAAGCGCGCGCTGTGGCGGCGACGACGAGCGTCCCACAAAGCACCCAGAGAACGAGCCGTGCAATAGCCCACGGATTCATCGGACACTCCGTGCGGCAGTTCGGACCTGAGCCTGAACAGTGAATTCGAGCCGCAAGCTTTCCGCACGAGTGTCTACCGTCGCCACATCCGACGGTCTGATCGACATTGAGCGGAGTGCGAGACGAGCACGCTCTGCCTCGAGCGCCGAGATGAACTGCGCCACGCCCGCGATGTCACCGGTGGCTCCGCCGCTCACGGTTACGAGTTCGACACCATCGTCAACATCGGCGTCCAGCGCGAGCGCATCAATCTTGACGCCGGCTGCTGCCGCAGTTGCGGATACGAGCGATGCCAAGGCTGCCTCCGCAGCCGACTTGCTTTCGGCCCGCAACAGACCAACCTCGACACCCTCGAGCGCTCGACTGCGAGCGCTCAGCGAGTCACGCATCGCCCGATCATGGCCTAAAAGCTGCCGAGCAGCGCTCACCTGGCGCGTGAGCAGGGCTTGACGCAACTCGAGGCGATCGTCCCAGCGTCGCAAACTGGGAACGACCTTCACGAATGCGATCATCGCTGCGATGCTGACCGCGCCAACGGCGAGTGCGCGTCGGTCACGGTTGGTCATTTCAGGGAGAATCGAGCTGACCTTCATGGCGCGTTCAAGCGAAATGTCGCGGACAGGCGCTCGAGTGGTCTCCCTCCTAACGAAATGCTTGCGACCGGCCCGGCGATAGCCGGAGCACTGATGTCGGGGACGCGCTCCAGCGCGTCGACGACATCCGATGCCTGCGGCGCAGCCGCCACGATCGTTCCATCCGCGCTGTCGACGAGCCGCATCTCGAGAATAACGCAGCTGTCGGGAAGGGCTCGAGTCATCTCCGCAAGCAACAACGTCAAGGAGCGCCTTCGGATCTCAAATGTGTTGACGGCGCTTAGTCGTTCGCTGACGCTATCGAGCGCCATCTCCCGGCGGTGAGCTGTCGCCAGTCGCGGCGCGAGTGCGGAGAGCTCCCGTCGGGCGCGATAGACGCGCGCCGTACTTACAACGGCCGGCGCAATCCACAAGAACAAGAACGCCAGGAAACACAAGAGTGCCGCTACTGCCATATGCGTTCGTGATGGTGCGCTGCCTAACGGGATGGACCGTTTCAGGAGAAGAGGCGCCCGCCAGCGCACCTGCGTCGCCGAGTAGGCCGGCAAGAAGTCGGCTGCTTCGATGCCGGCGTTCATGAATGCTCGAGTGGGCTGCGGCGTGGAAGAAGACGACGCGGTGCCAGCCCGTGAGCAGCGCGCATGCATCAGCTCACCATCAGAGTACGTTAGCTCGAGACGGAGGTCGTCATCTTCCCAGATCACTGATTGGTCGTGCGTCGCCAGCCCGAGCGCAGATGCCATGGGTATCACCGCGTCGAGACGCCATCCTGCCGATCGACACGCTTCATCTATTTCTGCAAGCAAGGTGGAGTCATAAGCGGCCGCCCATAACGCGCCGTCTGTACTACGCCCGCAGGCCGTTTCGAGGGGAACGCCGCTCTTGAGAAAGAATCGGCTGACGCTTTCGCGCACGACTGCGGCTAGCGCCTTCCGATCCAGTGCATCCGGCACCTCGCTCAGGCGCCTGACCTGAACGCCGCTTGGCCCTATAGCAGCGATCATTCGCTTAGGCGACCAACGCGAACGCGGGCATGCGGCGAGCAAGTCGGCGATCCGATCGGAGCGGTCGCGCGCATCACAGCAGCGAGCTTCACTCCAAGCTACGACACCGCCGCGCAGGAACACCGCGCTTACACGCGTTCTCGAAACCGCCAATCCGAGAATCGACGTCATTCGATCCAAGTCCGTTGCCGGACGATGGCGGCGCGCGAACCTGCTCGAAGCAAACGCAACTCAATCGCCGCCGTAATTGGCGGCGCGCCTGAAGTCCCTCGGCTCGTGAGAACCCATGCGTCTGGCGTCGTCGTAGTGAGCTGAACGAGATCGCTGTAGTGCGACTGTAAGGTGTCACGCGCCGCCGGTGAGAGTTCGCCCGCGAAGGTGAGCAGATCAGCTATCGGGACCCGACGCGTCCGATGTTCTTCGACGAGCGCCACCGCCTCACGAGTGAATCCTGGGAGCGCCGCCACCACCGGGAGGGGAGCCTCGTTCAAAGCGACGCGTCCTCTCTCCGTGCCTAACAGTGTGTCGAGACCCGGAGCGGACGCAGCACCACGCACGAGATCGAGTTCGTGGGAGTTCTCGAAGGGTCCATTTCGTGGGAGAGAGAGCCGATGCTGGATGTACCACCATCGCTCGGCGCCAAGCGGCCTGGCTTGATCGTCGCTGTCGCGCCAATCCAGGATCGCGTCTACCAACGAATCGGCGGCGAAGTGATCGACTCCCATAGAAAGCAGCAGTCGAGACAATGTCGCGCTGTCGGCCGCGTTCACGTCGAGCCCCTGTCCGGCCGCGCGCATCTCGATCGTGCAGTCAGTCGTTTGGTGGAGCGCAGCCGTCGCAAGCAGCTGTCCGAGATCCCGCCACGCCGCCGTGTCGCCAGTTGATGCGCTATCACTTAGCATGGCCGATGCAATCGTCGCTCGCGCACGCGCAAGGCAATCTCGAGCGTTCCATGCCGCAACTCGCTCAGCAATGCGATTGCGCGCACCACCGGACGCACGTCTCGCAATGAGCGCGATGCCGATACTCAGTGCGCTCACGCCGACCATCGCCCATAGCACGGCGATGAGTACAAAGCCGCGGCGGCTCTCGCTCACCCGCGTTCGCCGACTGGCACAATAACCGTATCACGATCGACGATGACAACGATGGCCAGAGGCGCGCCCACGCCGCGCCCCCAGACCCGCTCCCACGCGCCACCGTTGTCCGCGCTTTCCAGATACCGAAACGACCCCTGTGCAAAACCAGTGACCAGCGGAATCCGAATCGAATCGCCGATTCTTGCGACCAGTGCTGGCCCCGATCCAATCGTGTCGAAGGCAAGAACGATCGTGCAGCGCTCGAGCCAGCCGCGCGGTACTTCGCACCACGACGAGAACTGGGTAACTCGCTGCGTTCCGACGAACGGCGTCGCGCCTGGCGTCGCGTTGTCGAGGCGCTCAGCCAAGCGGCGCAACAAATCCTCACCGGTTGCTCGGCGATCCATCGAAGCGGTAGCCGCTTCGGCGATTTCTGAACTGTCGCCTAACGCTTCGAGAACGGCTCGTACGCCCGCCAGCACCATCGCCCCCACAAGGAGTGCGACGAGCACTTCAATTAGTGTGAAACCGTCAAGGCGCCGCATGCGCGACCTCGGGACGAAAGAACGACGTCGCAAAAAGAACTCGTCCCGTCGCTGAGTCGCTCAGCGAGACGACATACAGGGTCGACGACGGTCGACCAATGTCGAGTAGCCAGGATCCTTCGTGCCTAATGCCGAAGTGGCGATCGAGGTCCGCGCGCGGCCAGAGCGACACGGCGTCGAGGAAGCGACTCGCACGCTGGCTCGCCTGATCTGTTTTGGCCGCGCGGTCGATCGCGGCAAGCGAGCTCGCCGCGAGTGTCAGTGCGGTGCCGCCCGCAACTGCGAGAATGGTCAGAGCGACGATCGCTTCTAGCAGCACCATCCCGCGCCTAACGCCTAACTCACCGAGACGCATTCCGTCCTCCAGTCAACGGATCTATATTGAGTCGCGTGTCGACGGCGAGGCGGCCATCAGGGAGAGCTGTGACGAATGACGGCTGAGAGTCCGTAGCAATTGCTATGGAGACGGGATGGCCGAAGCGAATGGCTGAGTCGCGTGCCTGAATCGCGGCAAGATGTTCTGCGTCGACAATCGGTAAGAATCGCGCCGAATGGACGCCAAGACCGACCACTCCCGCCATAATGCTCAAGAGCACGAGCACCACCAAGAGCTCGACTAGG
>DASUHB010000031.1 GCA_036273715.1 Gemmatimonadaceae bacterium | reverse complement strand
TTGTCCGTGTTGTCCGCCTTCCGGCTCCGTCCGCGTTGTTCGCTTTCCGGCTTTGTCCGTGTTGTCCGCCTTCCGGCTCCGTCCGCGTTGTTCGCTTTCCGGCTTTGTCCGTGTTGTCCGCCTTTAGGTTTTGGCCGCGTTGTCCGCTTTAGAGGTCCGCTCCGGTCCGGCGTTGTCCGTGTTGTCCGCCTTTAGTTTTGTCCGCCTTACCGCTGGCTTGTAAATCTGCCGTTTGTTAGCTTCCTGCGGCTATCACTTTGGGCGCCTATCGCTTCGGTTCGTGGCGCTCATGGGGCGCGTCCGGCTTTGCCTGCCAGCCGGAGTTTGCCATTCCAATTGAGGAGCTGAATGACCACCGTCGTGGCCGATCGACCAGCGACCACCGAGACACCGCACGAGTTCGTCAAAGCGCTCACGCTCATGGACGCCACGATGCTCGTCGCGGGCGCGATGATCGGATCGGGCATTTTCATCGTCTCGGCGGATATCGCGCGGTCGGTCGGATCGCCGTTCTGGCTGTTGGTCGTCTGGATCGTCACGGGCGTCATGACGCTACTGGGCGCGCTGGCGTACGGCGAGCTGGCGGCGATGTTCCCGAAGGCCGGCGGGCAGTATTTGTTTTTGCGCGAGGCGATGGGCCCGCTCATGGGATTTCTCTATGGGTGGACGCTGTTCGTCGTGATTCAGACGGGAACGATCGCGGCGGTGTTGGTCGCGTTCGCGCGGTTCCTGGGCGAACTCGTCCCGTCGATATCGCCTGACCTGTACACGTGGTTTCCGCATCACTCGTTCGCGACGGCGGGCGGACCGATCGACGTCGGGCTCAGCCCGCAGCGTCTGGTCGCGCTGGTCATCGTGTGGTTTCTCACCTGGATCAACCTGCGCGGCGTGCGCGAGGGCAAGTTCATCCAGACGACGTTCACGATCGTGAAGACGGGGGCGCTGGCGCTGCTGGTGATCCTCTGCCTTACGTTAGGCAGGAATGCCACCGCCATGGCCGCCAACTTCAAGGGCGGCCATTTCTTCGGGCACGTCGACCTGGGGTCGGCGTTCGTGCTGGCGTTCGGTGCGGCGCTGGTCGGGTCGCTCTTCTCGAGCGACGCCTGGAACAACGTGACGTTTGCGGCGTCGGAGGTGCACAACCCGAAGCGCAACCTGCCGCTGGCCTTGGCGTTAGGCACCGGCCTCGTGACGCTGCTCTACGTGCTGACGAACGTCGGCTATCTGTTCACGCTGCCCATGGCCGGATCCGCGACCGCGACGACGGTGATGGGACAGGGGATCCAGTTCGCGACACAGGACCGCGTGGGCACGGCCGCCGCCACGGTGTTGTTCGGCGCGAGCGGCGGGACCGTGATGGCGATCGCGATCCTGATCAGTACGTTCGGCTGCAGCAACGGGCTCATTCTCGCCGGGCCGCGCGCGTACTATGCGATGGCGCGCGACGGCGTGTTCTTCAGGAAGGTCGGCGAACTGAATTTGCGGAGCGTGCCGGCGTCCGGTCTCGTGTACCAGGGGCTGTGGACGTCGCTCCTCTGCCTAACGGGCACGTACGGACAGCTGCTCAACTACGTGATCTTCGCCCAGCTCGTGTTCTACGCGCTCACCACGACGGGGCTGTTCATCCTGCGCCGGACGCGTCCCGACGCCGAGCGGCCGTACCGGGCCGTGGGGTATCCGTGGCTGCCGGGGTTGTACATCGTGCTGGCCGCGATCACGGCGATCATCCTGCTTATCGCCGACAAGACGCGCGCGCAGGCGCTGGCGGGTCTGGCGATCGTCATCGTCGGCGTGCCCGTGTTTCTGTTGTGGCGGCGCGCGGAATCGGCCTGAGCCGTTGCCTCGTGTCACCGAAGCATCGATCATTGTCGTGGCGGCTCACCCGGCCCCGCGCCGTTCGTCTCGTTGTATCGCTCGCACACTCTGGAGGCGTTTCCCGATGACCTGGTTGGCACCTGTCGTTCGACGCGCAGCGCGCGTGCTGTGGTATCCCCTGCTCGCGCTGGGCGCCCTGGCGCTTGCCGCACCCACGCTTGCCGCACAGGCAGCGCAGAGCGCCGGCGGCGAAGCGGACCTCCGTATTCCGGACTTGTCGACCGTGTCGTTCTTCGGCATCCCCGGGCACAAGCTGCTCATGGTCGGTCTCGTCTTCTGTGCGTTAGGCATGCTGTTCGGCCTCGTGATCTACAGCAAACTCAAGGGCCTCCCGGTCCACACGTCGATGCGCGAGGTCTCGGAGCTCATCTACGAGACCTGCAAGACATACCTGATCCAGCAGGGCAAGTTCCTGCTGCTGCTCGAGGTGTTCATCGGGATCGTCATCCTGCTCTACTTCGGCGTGCTGCAGCATTACGGCGCGGCGAAAGTGATCATCATCCTGCTGTTCAGCGTGTTGGGCATCGCCGGCAGCTACGGCGTCGCCTGGTTCGGCATTCGCGTGAATACGTTCGCGAACTCGCGCACGGCGTTCGCCAGCCTGCGCGGCAAGCCCTATCCGTGCTTCGCGATACCGTTGAGCGCGGGCATGAGCATCGGCATGCTGCTCATCAGCGTCGAGCTGGTGATGATGCTCTGCATTCTTCTCTTCATTCCGGGCGACTACGCCGGACCGTGCTTCATCGGATTCGCGATCGGCGAGTCGTTGGGCGCGGCCGCCCTGCGCATCGCGGGCGGCATCTTCACCAAGATCGCCGACATCGGGTCCGACTTGATGAAGATCGTGTTCAACATCAAGGAAGATGACGCGCGCAACCCCGGCGTGATCGCGGACTGCACCGGCGACAACGCCGGCGACTCCGTTGGGCCGAGCGCCGACGGCTTCGAGACGTACGGTGTGACGGGCGTCGCGCTGATCACGTTCATCGTGCTCGCGGTGAAAGAGCCGACGGTGCAGGTCCAGCTCCTGGTGTGGATCTTCGTGATGCGCGTCGTGATGATCGTCGCCAGCGGCGCGTCGTATCTCATCAATGGCTGGGTGGCGAAGGCGCGGTACGCGGCGGCCGACAACATGAACTTCGAGGCGCCGCTGACGTCGCTGGTGTGGTTGACGTCCATCGTCTCGATCGTGCTCACCTACGTGGTGTCGTATCTGCTGCTGCCGCGGTTGGGCGACGGCACGATGTGGTGGAAGATTTCGACGGTGATGACGTGCGGCACGCTGGCCGGCGCGTTGATCCCCGAGCTGGTGAAGGTGTTCACGTCGGTCGAGTCGATCCACACGCGCGAGATCGTGAGCTCCTCCAGGGAAGGCGGGGCGTCGCTCAACATTCTGTCCGGCCTGGTGGCGGGGAACTTCAGCGCCTACTGGTTGGGCATCGTGATCATGGGCCTCATGGCGATCGGCGCCTGGGTGGCGAGCTTCGGCATGGACGCGCTCATGGTGGCGCCGGCGGTGTTCGCGTTCGGCCTGGTCGCGTTTGGATTCCTCGGCATGGGTCCGGTGACGATCGCGGTCGACTCGTATGGTCCGGTGACCGACAACGCGCAGTCGATCTTCGAGTTGTCGCTGATCGAGCAGGAGCCGAACATCGCGGCCGAGCTGCAGCGCGAGTTTGGATTCACACCGCAGTTCGAGCGCTCGAAGGATCTGCTCGAGGAGAACGATGGCGCGGGCAACACGTTCAAGGCGACGGCCAAGCCGGTGCTCATCGGCACGGCGGTGGTCGGCGCGACCACGATGATTTTCTCGATCATCGTGGCGCTCACCAACGGCCTGACGGAAAATCTGGACAAGCTGTCGATGCTCCACCCGCCGTTTCTGCTCGGCCTGTTGACGGGCGGCGCGCTGATCTACTGGTTCACCGGCGCGTCCACACAGGCGGTGACCACCGGGGCGTACCGCGCGGTGGAGTTCATCAAGCGCAACATCCGGCTGGAGGGTGTGACCAAGGCGTCGGTGACGGACAGCAAGAAGGTGGTGGAGATCTGCACCGTGTACGCCCAACGGGGCATGCTCAACATCTTCCTCACCGTATTCTTCGCGGCGCTCGCGTTCGCGTTCGTGGAGCCGTATTTCTTCATCGGCTACCTGATCTCGATCGCCTTGTTCGGGTTGTATCAGGCGATCTTCATGGCGAACGCCGGCGGCGCCTGGGACAACGCGAAGAAAATCGTCGAGGTGGAGCTCAAGCTGAAGGGCACGGAGTTGCACGCGGCGACGGTGGTGGGCGACACGGTGGGCGATCCGTTCAAGGACACGTCGTCGGTTGCGCTCAACCCGGTGATCAAATTCACGACCTTGTTCGGGCTCCTGGCGGTGGAGTTGGCGGTGTCGTTGCGTGCGAGCCAGGGACCGGGATTGGTGCACGTGATTGCGGCCATCTTCTTCCTGATCTCGGTGTACTTCGTGTGGCGGTCGTTCTACGGGATGCGCATTCAGCGTGAGGAGCCCGCGGCCGCAGAAGTAGGCGGTGTGGCGGTGGGCGCGGTCAGCCGCTGACCGCGCCGCCGGACGGGAGGCGCGTGGCGCTGCGCGGCGACGAATCGCGGGGGGCGGTCTAGTGGCGTCGTCCCTCTTCCTGCGGAAGTCGCTCGCCGAGTGCGAGGCGGACGCCGAGCGGCGCGGCGGGCTCAAGCGATCGCTCAACAAGTGGCACCTCACGGCGTTAGGCGTGGGGGCCACGATCGGCGCCGGGATTTTCGCCACGACCGGCACCGCCATCGTCGGCGACCCGTCCCGTCCCGGGGCGGGTCCGGCGATCGTATTTTCGTTCCTGCTCACCGCGGTCGCGTGCGGATTCGCGGCGCTGTGCTACGCCGAGTTCGCGGCGATGGTGCCGATTTCGGGATCGGCGTACACGTACGCGTACGCTTCGATCGGCGAGTTCGTCGCCTGGATCATCGGCTGGGACCTCATCATCGAGTACGCGGTCGGCAACATCGGCGTCGCGATCGGGTGGGCGGGATATTTTCGCGAGCTGATCAACCACTTCGGCCTGGATCTGCCGGCGTGGCTGGCCACGGACTACCGGACGGCGCACGACGCGTTCCGGATGCTGTCGTCGATGCCTAACGACCCGGTGACGCGGTACATGGCCTCGGCGTGGACGAATGCGCCGCACCTGTTCGGGCTGCCGTTCATCGTCAATCTGCCCGCGGTCGCGGTCGTTGCGGTGATCACGGTGATTCTCGTGATCGGCATCAAGGAGTCGGCCGACACGAACAACGCGATGGTGCTGCTCAAGATCGGCATCATCCTCTTCTTCATCGCGGTCGGCCTTTTCCTGATCAAGCCGCACAACTGGACGGACAAGGCGAGCGGCGGCTTCGCGCCCAACGGATTCGCCGGCATCAGCGCGGCGGCGGCGATCATTTTCTTCAGCTACATCGGGTTCGACGCGGTCTCGACCGCGGCCGAGGAGGCGAAGAATCCCGCCAAGGACATGCCGTTCGGGATCGTGATGAGCCTCGTCGTGTGTACGGTGCTCTACATTGCGATTTCGATCGTGATGACGGGCGTGGCGCCCTGGAAGCTGTTAGGCACGCCCGAGCCGATGATCACCGCGCTGCAGTACGCGTCCGGGCCGCGGGGCTTGCTCAACGCGTCGCGCTTCATCATCGCGTTGGGCGCGGTGATCGCCATGGGCAGCGTGCTGCTGGTGTTCCAGCTCGGCCAGCCGCGCATTTTCTTCTCGATGGCGCGGGACGGCCTGCTGCCGCCGGTCATGGCGAAGGTGCATCCCAAATACAAGACGCCGTACGTCGGCACGATCCTGACCGGCGTGTTCGTGGCGACGTTCTCGGCGTTCGCGAACATTTCCGAGGTGGTCGATCTGACGAATATCGGAACGCTGTTCGCGTTCGTGCTCGTGTCGGCCGGCGTGGTTCTGCTGCGGCGTCTCGAGCCCGAGCGGCCGCGGCCGTTCCGCGTTCCCTGGGTGCCGATCACGCCTTTCATCTCGATCGCCGCGTGTGCGTACCTCATGTTCCAGCTGCCGGCCATTACGTGGGCGCGGTTCGTGGCGTGGCTGATCCTCGGCCTCGTGTTCTACTTCTTCTATGGGTATCGCCACTCGGCGCTGCGCCGCAGATCGTTAGGCATGGCGGCGGCGCCGGCCGGCGAGTCCACGACCACGGGCGCGTGACCGCACCGGGCACGATCTGGCGCCGATTGCGCCGCGTCTCGCTGACGCAATGGATCGTGTTCTCGATGGTCGCGGGCACGCTGCTCGGCTGGTTCACGCCCGGGTTTGCCGTCCACCTGCAGATTCTGTCGACCATTTTCCTGCGGATGATCAAGGCGCTCATCGCGCCCTTGATCTTCGGCATGCTGGTGGTCGGCATCGCAGGGCACGGCGACGATCTCAAGCGCGTCGGCCGCTTGGCGCTACGGTCGATCGTGTACTTCGAAGTCGTGACGACGCTGGCGCTCGTCGTCGGCCTCGTGTGCGTGAACGTGATCCGGCCAGGAGAGGGCGTGCCGATCGCCGGGGCGTCGGCGTCGCAGGGTGCTGCGCTCGCGGCCACGCACGTGAGCGCGGACACGGTGCTCGTGCACGTGGTGCCGCAGAGCATCGCCGAGTCGGCTGCCAGGAACGAAGTGCTGCAGATCGTGTTCTTTGCGGTGTTGTTCGGCGTGGCCGTCACCAAGGTGCGCTCGGGCCCCAAGCAGACGATGCTGGCGTTCTGCGAAAGCCTGTCCGAAGTGATGTTCAAATTCACCGGGCTGGTGATGGCGTTCGCGCCGTTCGGCATCGGCGGCGCCATCGCGTACACGGTGGGCAAGAATGGGTTAGGCGTGCTGCGCGGCCTCGGGCTGCTGGTCGGGACGCTGTACATCGCGCTGATCGTGTTCGCGGCCGGCGTCTTGTGGCCGGTAGCTGCGCTGGCGCGGGTGCCGATCAGGCGGTTCATCCGGGCAATCAAGGAGCCGTGGCTCATCGCGTTCTCGACGGCGTCGTCAGAGGCGGCGCTTCCGTTAGCCATGGAAGAGATGGAACGGTTCGGCGTGCCGCGGCGCATCGTCGCCTTCGTGATGCCGACGGGCTACTCGTTCAATCTCGATGGAAGCACGTTGTATCTCGCGGTGGCGTCGGTGTTCGTCGCCCAGGCCGCCGGCGTGCACATGGGCCTGGGCGGTCAGCTGCTCATGATGCTGACGCTGATGCTGACGAGCAAAGGCGTGGCCGGTGTGCCGCGGGCGGGGCTCGTGATTCTGTCCGGGGCGCTCACGCAATTCGGATTGCCGTTGCAAGGCGTCGCAGTGATCGTGGGCGTGGACGCGCTGATGGACATGGCGCGCACATCGATCAACGTGGTGGGGAACTGTCTCGCGTCCGCGGTGATGGCCAAATGGGAAGGCGAGGGAGAGCTTGGGGTACGCCGCGCGGGCGTGGCGAACCAGGGCGCGGGATCCGGGCTGGCCGGCGGCGAGGCATGAGGTGCCGCGGCACCCGGCGCGCCGGCGCCGCTCTCGTTAGGCAGCGCGATCGATGACGGCCGCAGCGCCTGTCGACACCCAGGCGGCGCACGCGCGGCCGCCGCGCGTGCTCGGCCTGCGCGACGTCGTGCTGTTCAACATGGTGGCCGTGATCGGCCTGCGGTGGCTCGCCACCGCGGCGAAGGCCGGACCGGGAACGCTCGCGCTCTGGATCCTCGCCGCCGCACTGTTCTTCATTCCGCAGGGACTCGCCGTGCTCGCCCTGTCGGCCCGATTCCCGAGCGAGGGCGGCATCTATACCTGGACGCGCGAGACGTTAGGCGAAGGTCATGGCTTTCTCTGCGGGTGGTGCTACTGGATCAACAACGTCCTGTACTATCCGAATCTCCTCATCTCGACGGCGGTGATCGCGACGTGGGTCATCGGCAAAGGTGAGAGCGGGCTGGCGGACAATCGTGCGTACGTCCTGACGGCGACGCTGCTCGCGCTGTGGGTGGCGGTCGGCGTGAACGTGATCGGCACGGGCCGCGGCAAATGGCTGCAGAATTTCGGTGCGCTGGGCACGTACATTCCGGCGACGATCCTCGTCATCGTCGGCGTGGCGGCGGCGATCACGAGCCCTCCGGCGAATCCCATCACGCGAGCGTCGCTGACGCCGCATCTCGACAATCTCGCGTCGCTGAATTTGTGGGCGTCGATCGCATTTGCGTTCACCGGGTTGGAGCTGTCGTCGGCCATGGGCGACGAGGTGCACGATCCGGCGCGCACGATGCCGCGCGCGGTTCTCATATCGGCGCCCCTCATTGCTGCCGCGTACGTGCTCGGCTCCGCGGCAATGCTGTGGCTGGTGCCCAGCGATCAGGTGAATCTGACGGCGGGCTTCATCCAGGGGATCGCGATCGGCGCCGGCCGCATCGGAACCGGGCTCGCGTGGGTCAGCGTGCTGTGCGCGGCGCTCTACACGATCGGGAACATTGGCGGCGTGGGCGCCTGGCTCGCCGGTCCTGCGCGCGTGGCGTTCGTGATCGGGCTCGACCGCTATTTCCCGCCGGCGTTCGGCAAACTGCATCCCAAGTACGGGACGCCCTACGTCGCGATGGTGGTGGCGGCCGTGCTGGCGAGCATTCTGTTAGGCGTCTCGCTTCTGGGCAAAGGCACGACGGTCGAGCGCGCCTACCTGATCCTGCTCGACACGCAGATTCTCCTCTACTTCATCCCTTACCTCTACCTGTTCGTGAGCTTCCTGATGCAGTTCGCCGGTGGGCGGCCGGCGACGGCGCCGACGGCGGACGGCAGGAAGCGCGTGGGCAGCCGCGTTCCGGGCGGGCGGCCGACTGCCCTCGTCTGCGGCGTGAGCGGATTGCTCATGACGGCATTCGCGATGGTCCTCGCCGGGATTCCGCCCGAGGGCGGCGTGCAGGCCGTATTGTTCCTCGCCAAGGTGTTAGGCGGCGCCGGCGTGTTCGTGCTGATCGGCGGGCTGCTGTACTGGCGCGGGCGGCGGGCCGCACGCGGCGTGAGGTTGCGTTAGGCGACGACCCGTCGCCCGACGCATCAGAACTTCGCGCCCACCGACAGCACGATGCGCCGCGGCAATCCCGGCGTGAAGAAGTTGGCCAGCGCACCCTCATCGCTGCCGGCGTTGGGCGCCGCCTGTCCGGGCGGCGGGCCGAGGCTGTTTTCGGCGATGGCGCCGAACGTCTGGTATCGGCGATCGAAGAGATTGTCGATCTCGAGTTGGATGGTGTAGCGCTGGTATTGCCCGTTCAAATTGAACCCGGATACGGCGTACCCCGGTACCGGTGCGTGCCGGTTGGCCTCGTCGCCGCGCAAGAACTGGCTCGAATACGCGCGAAGGTCGAGCTGCGCGTCGAAGGCGAGGGCACCAATCGTTCGCGTCATGCCGACGCCCACTCGACCGCGGTGCCTGGGCGACGATGGAATCTGGTCGCCCGGGCGTGCGGGGACGGGATTCGTGTCGGCGGTGGCAATCTGCACAGTGCTCTGATATGTCGATGCGACGTAGCTGTACGATCCAAACAGGCGTCCGCCGGCGGGCAGCGCGGTTTGCGCCGAGATCTCGACGCCGGCGCGGCGCGACTTCGGGATGTTCACGAAGTAGACCTGCGTCAGGTTCGGCGCCGCGAAGACGATATCGTTGTCGACCACGGTCCAGAAGCCATCGACGTCGAACGACGTATGGTTGGGCAAGTCCAGGTCGAATCCGGCCTCGTAGTCGTGCGTGGTCACGGGCGCGAGCGCCGGGTCGGCGCCTAACGCAGACGGGAGCGAGCATGGCGCGACCGGACTGGCGCAGGCCAGCTCGAGCGGGGCCGGCGCGCGGAAGGCGCTCTTGTAGGCCACGAATCCGCGCAACGCGGCCGAGGCCTTCCAGGTAAGTCCCAGGAACGGCGACAGGCGGTCGTACGTGTTGGTGCCATCGTTCGCCGCCTTGAGCTCGTCTCGAAATGGAATGCGCACATAGTCCAGCCGCAGCGCGGCCGTTGCCGACAGCCGCGGCGTGATGTCGAGGACCGCCTGGCTGTACGCGGCGGCGTCATCTTCGTGGACTACCGCGAGTGTTGCGACGGAATCGGGCTCGCCACCGCCCGTGTTGGTCAACCGGAATCGCACGTTCTGGCGTGCGTACTCGGCGCCAACGGTGAGCGCAATCGGCAGCGCGCCGAGCAGGAAAGGACGCGTCCATTCTCCCGTTGCGCCGAGCGACTTGTTGTCGATGAACGCATCGGTGCTCGGCGGCGGTACGTTCACGTTGAATTGCTCGATGTCGTTGCGGCGAAAGTAGAGGGTGCCTCGCAGCGTGCCGCCCCACGCGCCGCGGAATCCGCGGAGCGCGACGTGAATCAGGTCCGGATTGAAGAAATCGCCGGGGGTGTAGTTGAGCCGCGGATTCACGGCGATCCAGCTGTCGGGAAGGGAGCCAGCCTCTCTGATCCGATCGTGCGCATAGAGCAGGCTGAGTGCGATGTCGCTGGTGTCCGCGCCGCCGGCCGTCGAGCGGCGCCCGATGGTCACGAAAAGCTGTCGTGTTCGAGCGGCCGTCGCCTGGCGCCAGCCATCCTCGTTGGAGGCGGATCCCATTGCGAATGCATCGATACCGTTGATCATGCCGCCTGCCGTAATCGTGCCCACTCGTTCTCCGAACGAGCCTGTGCTGAGCTGGATGCCGGCCGACGGTGTCGGCGTGCCGCGCTGCGTGAAGAACAGCAGGGCGCCGCCTAACGAATTGCGCCCGAACAGCGCTTGCGATCCGCGCACGAGCTCCGAGTGGTCGATGGCCCCCATCGGGAGTAGATCGAAGTTGACCTCCTGCGCATCCGGTTCGTTGACGCGCACGCCATCGAGAAACACGCTCACGCCCTGCGGCGTGCCGACGATCGGCGAGATCTGAAACCCGCGCACTTCCAGCTCCGGCTGGAGTCTCGTTCCCTGATCGTCGTACAGCGTGACTCCAGGGAGCTGCTGCAGCGATCGAAACGCGGCATCAGGGCCCTGGGAGACGTGCTGCAGGTCCATCGATTCGACCTGCGATGGAATCCGCTCGTCGACATCGGTAAGTCGGGTGCCGGTGACGACGACGGTTGCCAGGCGCTTCGCCGTGCTATCGACTCTGACGGTGTCGCGCGCGGCGCGCGTCGTGTCGCGCGGTGCGCTCACGGGTTGCTGGGCGGCCACGGCTGTATGCCTAACGCAAAGCGCGGCGACGACACACAGCAGGACGCGCGTCACGACCCCCGCCACGCGGTTGGCGATGCCGCCTGCAGGTCCGCCCATACGTTCGGCGTGCATCCCGGCGCGGCGGCCAGTGCGACGCCCAGCGTTGCGCGGGTTGGCATCCAGCAGGCGCACGAATGCTTCCTGCGCAGCGTCTTCGGCGACGCCGCGATTTGCCGTGCGACGGCCGAGTGCGCGCCGGAGGCGCGGGTACCACGTATCGAACAATCTGTCGACGGTGTTCAGACGGGCGGCCTGTGTCGAGAGTGATGCAGCGACGTCCCTGATGCCGTATGCTCCAACAGGGGAGTGACGTTTGGAAGGGGGAAATCAGGACACGCGGCCGACTGCCGCGCGCGGTCAGGCGGTGGCGAGCGCCCGCAAGGCGGCACGCACGGCACCGCGCTCGGGTTTCACCTCATCGGCGCGGATCGAGGCGCCCGGTACCGCCGACTTGAGCCGATGCTCAACGCGCTTGCGCAGGAGCGCCCCGGGGGCGAGCAATCCGCCGCCTAACGCAACCGGCACGGCGGCGCGCTCGTCGGTGAACAGCACGCGCGACAGCGTGCGCACGTGCAGGGCGAGCTCCTCGCAGGCCAGCGCGAGCAGCGCGTTGGCGCGTCGGTCGCCCTGATCCGCCACGGCGACCACCACCGGCGCGAGCGCCGCTAGTTGTCCCGGTGAGGCGGATGCTGCCCACGCGATGAGGTCGGACGGGTCGTCGGTCTGCGCCGCGGTGAGCACTGCGCCGACGAGCGCGGTGTCTGGTTCGCGCCCATCGATGGCCGCGGTCACCACCGATAGTGCGCGACGACCGAGCCACGCGCCGCTGCCCTCGTCGCCGCAGACCGGACCCCAGCCTCCGCATCGCGACTCGTTGCCGGCCGGCCCTTTGCCGAACGCAATCGAGCCGGTCCCTGCCACGAGGAGAATACCCGGGCCGTCGCCGAACGCATCCTCGAGCGCCACGGCCGCATCGGGCTGCACGATCACCTCTTCGGCCAATGCGTGCGCCTCGAGCGCGCGGGCGAGCGCGTCGCGTGGGGCCGTGCGTCCCGCGCCCGCGACGCCGGCGCACAACACGCGGACGTTAGGCGCCTCGACCTCCACGAGCGCGAGGGCGTTCTGTGCCGTTTCGGCGATGATGGCGGCCGAACGCTCCTCCTGTCCCGGACGAATGGCACTCGCCGGGCCATCGGCCGTGCCTAACACTGTGCCCTCGTTGTCCGCCACGAGCGCGCGGGTCTTGGAGCCGCCGCCATCAACGCCGATTACGAGGGTCGTCATACGCGCCCAGAAGTGCCCGCGGGTGCGGGATGTGAGTACGAAGAGAGAATGCCGGCGGCCAGCGTGATCACGGTCCCGATGAACACGTACCAGGGCCACGCGATGCGCGCCAGCGGGCCGAGCGACTGCGCCACCGAAGGTATCGCATCGCCGATCTGCTTGGCGAACACCACGAACGCCATCGCGAAGATGCCCACCGACATCCCGATGATCGCGTCACGCTGCTCGGCGCGAGCCCAGAAGATACCGAGAAAAAACCCGCCGAGTAGTCCCCCGTACGTGAACGAGGCAATGCTCAGCGCGACGACCACGACCGGTGTGCCTTGCTCGCGAAACAGCAGCGCACCGACCGTGAGCACGACGCCCCACGCCAACGCGAAATATTTGCCGACGCGCAGCGTGCGCGCATCGTCGCTCGCGCGCTTGGTGAGCGGCAGATAAATGTCGTGGGTGGTCGATGCGGCAAGCGAATTGATCGCCGCCGAGTGCGTGCTCATGGTCGCCGCAATCACGGCGGCGAGAACGAGGCCCAACAAGCCCCGCGGCATGTACTGCACGATGAATGTCGGAAAAACTGCATCGGGCGTCGAGAACGTGCGTCCGCCATAGAGCTTCCACAGGCCGACGCCGATCACGAGGAACAATGCGAACTGGAAAAACACGGCGACGCCGCTGCCGATGATCGCCCGTTGGGCGTCGCGCAGGCTGCGCGCCGAGAGCAGCCGCTGCACGATCAATTGATCGGCGCCGTGCGAGGCCATGGAGAGAAACGCGCCGCCCACCAACCCGGCGAGCAGCGTGTTCGCGCGATCGATGCCGGTGTACGTGTCGATCAACTTCAGTTTGCCGGCCGCGCGCGCCGATCCGAGGATGTCGTGCCAACCGCCGGGGACCACGTGTCCGAGGAGTACGATTGCCGCAATGCCGCCGCCAACGTACACCGCCGCTTGCAGGAGCTCCGTCCACACCACGGCCTTCATGCCGCCGCGATACGTGTAAATGATGGTGAGCAATCCGAGCAGGAGCACCGCCGCCGGCATCGCTTGGCGCCGCGGCATCACCGAGCCGACGATGATCGCGATCGGGATCGCCGTGGCGAAAATGCGCACCGAGTCCGCGAGCGCGCGCGTGGCCATGAACACGATCGACGCGAAGCGGCGTGCGCCTAACCCAAACCGCTGCTCCAACAACCCGTACGCGGTGACGAGCTCGCCGTCGTAGTATCGCGGCAGCAGCGTGAACGCGATGACGATGCGGCCGAGAATGTAGCCGGCGACGATCTGCAGGAATCCGAAGTCGCCCAGATAGGAGAACGTCGGCGCGCCAATGAAGGTCAGCGCGCTCGTCTCGGTGGCAACGACCGAAAAGAGGACGACCCACCAGGCGATCGATCGATCGGCGACGAAGTAGTCTCTCGAATCGCGCTGTCGACGGCCCACCCAGATGCCGAGCGCCGTCGTTCCAGCGAGATAGGCAAGGAGAACGACGGCGTCGAGGGAGGAAAATCTGGTCAACGGGATCCGGTGGCGCGCGAATTAGGGATGGGAAATAGGAAATAGGGACGGAAGAACATCAACGTCTGCGAAGAGAGAGTTCAAGACCGTGGAACTCTCGCTTGCCGATCATTGATCGTTTTTCCGCCCCTATTACCGGTCCCAGTCCCGATGTCGCAGTGCCGGACTATGCGGTGAACGAACTCCCGCAGCCGCACCCGCCGGTGGCATTCGGATTCTTGAAGGTAAATCCCGAGCCCTGCATGGACGACACGTAATCGATCGTGATGCCGTTCAAGTACTGCGCCGAGAACGGGTCGACAAAGACCTTGAACCCATCTTGCTCGACAACGAGATCGTCTTCCGCGGACTGCTCTTCGATGAGCAGGCCATAGCGGAAGCCGCTGCAGCCGCCGGGCTGAACGCTCACCCGGAGCCCGCCCTGCTCGCTGGACACGCCTTCCTGCTCCATGAAGCGCTTGACCTCGACGGTCGCGCCCGGAGTGACGGTGATCGTGACTGCGGGTTGCTGAGTGGTGCTCATCGATACCTCTGTGAAAGTGCGGGAGAATCCCGCTGTCCTCGAAAACTATCTCCCTGTATACGACGATTCAATGGCGCAAGCACAAGGCCGGACAGCACTTCAGTCGTCACTTCCCGCGGCCACCGGGGACGCGGCGCCAATTGGTGCCGGCGTCGGCGTGTCCACACCCTCGGACCGGAACGATCGCGCGATCCATAGGAAGGCAGCCAGCGCGATGGCCAGGAGGATAACGCCCTGTCCCGGGTAGCCGAAGATGATCTTGCCCGTTCCGAACAGCGTACCATACACCGCAACGATGCCGGCGAGCCAATTGCCCCAGGCGCCCGAGCCTCCCGGAATCGGCTCCTGGCCCAACCCGAGTCCGCGCGAAACGCCGGCCCAGCCGGGGCCGCCCGGCCGCACCCGCAGATAGAACGACTCGAGCACCGCTTTCGGTTCCGGCGCCGTGGCAAACGTGACCGCGATCCAGACGACGGTGGTGATGCCGACGGTGATGACCATGACCCAGGCGTCTGCGTTAGGCCCGCCCTGCGCGACGACGGCGGGGACAAAAGCGTCGGGCCGCGCCACGAGTCCGATGGCGTGGAGCAGGCGGCCGGCGTAGCCCAGGACGACGATCGCGACGACGAACGACGTGATCATCGCGCTGATTTCCGACCAGGCGTTGATGCGCCACCAGTACCAGCGCAGGATGAGCACGAGGCCGGTACCGGCGCCTAACGCAAGCAGCAGGCGCCAGGCCTGTTCGACGGACGACAACTGCCACGTGACGACGATCGACGCCAGGAAGAGGAAGACCGTCGCCCACCGGGACACCTGCACGTAGTGCCGGTCGTCCGCATCGCGGTTCACGAATCGCTTGTAGAAGTCGTTCACCAGGTACGACGCGCCCCAGTTGAGCTGCGTGCCGATCGTCGACATGTAGGCGGCGGCGAACCCGGCCAGCATGAACCCGCGCCATCCCGTCGGCAGCAAGTCGACGAAGGCGTGCACGTAGCCGGATTCCTTGTCCTGCAGCGTCGGGTACAGGATGATCGTGGCCAGGCCGGTGATGATCCACGGCCACGGGCGGATGGCGTAGTGCGCCACCTGGAAAAAGAGCGTCGCCAGCACGCCGTCGCGCTCGGTGCGCGCCGAGAAGATCCGTTGGGCGATGTAGCCGCCGCCGCCGGGCTCGGCGCCCGGATACCAGGCGGCCCACCATTGCATGAACAGGAACACGCCTAACGAGAGCAGCGGCATCCAGGCGTAGGCGGCGATCGACCCGTGCTGCAGCGAGACCGGGAGCACCGACAACGCCGCGGTCTCGCTGCCGAAGTGCGCCGCCACGCCGCGCTTGAGCGCGTCCATGCCGCCCACGGCCTTCACGGCGAACACGGCCAGCACGATCACCGCGGTCATCTTGATGACGAACTGGATGAGGTCCGTCCACAGCACCGCCCACAACCCGGCGGCGACCGAGTAGAGCATCGTCACGCCGAAGCAGATGGCCACGGCGATGTACGGATTCACGCCTAACGAAATGGTGAGGATCTTGATCATCGCCCGCGTCACCCAGCCGAGGATGATCAGGTTCATCGGGATGGCGAGGTAGAGCGCGCGGAATCCCCGCAGCACCGCCGCCGGCTTTCCGCTGTACCGGATCTCGGCGAACTCGACGTCGGTCATCACGCGCGCGCGCCGCCAGAGGCGCGCGAAAAAGAACACGGTGAGCATGCCGCTCATCAGCATGTTCCACCACAGCCAGTTGCCGGCGACGCCGTTCGCGACGACGAGGCCCGTCACCACGAGGGGCGTGTCGGCGGCAAACGTCGCTGCCACCATCGACGTACCCGCCAGCCACCACGGCACGTCGCGTCCGGAGAGGAAATACTCGTTGAGGCTGGCGCCGCCTTTTTTCGTGTAGATGAAACCGATGCAGGTGGAGATGACGAAGTACGCGGCGACGAGCGACCAATCGAGCAGCGTCAGCTTCATGGAGCGGCTCCGGTGCCGGCCGCCGATGGCGGCGTGGGGCCGTGACCGTCGATCACCGAGACGACCGCGTCGGCGAGCTGCACACGGACGGGGCCGAGGCGCGGGTTGTCGCGCGTCGGGTCGACGCGGTTGGTGAGCAGGATGACGAAGAGATCGCGCGCCGGATCGATCCAGATCGAGGTGCCGGTGAATCCCGTGTGGCCGAACGCGCGGTTCGACATCCGGTGGCCGGCCGAGTTGCTTCCGTTAGGCACTTCCCATCCGAGGGCGCGGTTGGACAGGGTCGCATCCTGCACGCGGGTGAACGTGTCGATGGCCACCGGCGTGACGATGCGCGCCCCGTCGAGCTGGCCGCCCTCGAGGTACATGCGCGCGAACCGGGAAAGATCGGCGGCATCGCTGAACAACCCGGCGTGCCCCGAGACGCCGCCGAGGAAGTAGGCATTCTCGTCGTGCACCTCGCCGTGCACCAGGCGGCCGCGCCACGGATCGCGCTCGGTGGGCGCGATGCGCGGGAGCAGGCGCTTGGGCGGCTTGAACATCGTGGACGTCATGCCTAACGGAGCGAAGACGTGGCGCCTGAGATAGACGTCGAGCGGCTCGCCCGACACGCGCTCGACGATCTTGCCCAACAAGATCGCGCCCAGGTCGCTGTACACCATGCGCACGCCGGGCAGCGTGTCGAGCGGCGTCTGATAGAGCAGGCGCAGCGCCTCGGCAGGGGAGGTCGCTTCCTTGTACAGCGGGCGCCAGCCCGGCAGCCCGGAGCTGTGCGTGAGCAAATGCCGGACGGTGACCAGCTCCTTGTGCGGCCCAACGAACTCGGGCAGGTAGCGCTGCACCGGCGCGTCGAGATCCACGCGGTGGTCGGCCCAGAGTTGCATGAGCGCCGTGGTCGTCCCGATCACCTTGGTGAGCGACGCCAGGTCCCAGATCGTGTATTCGTCCACCTTGGGCGACGGCGCCCAGTCCTGATGCCCGACAGCGACCGTCGCGATCACCTCGTGTCGATCACCGACCATCGCAATCGCGCCCGGATACGCCCGGTCGGCCAGACCGCGCTCGAGCACCGCGCGCATCGAATCGCGTACCGGGTTGCGCGGTGCGTCGTCCGCAAGATGTGGCGTGGCCGTCTGCGCGCGCGCAGACGCGGCGACCATCGCCAGTGCGGCGACGGACCCGATCACCCAGGAGCGCGTGCGGCGCGGCGCTGCCATCACGCGCGATGTATCTTCCACCGTCGCCATTGGAGAATGAGCCGAGCCATGCATCGTCGGGTACGCGAAAGGTGTGTTGAAGCGGGCGCGATCGTGATGGCGCTCGCGTGCGTGAGTGGAATGGGGCAACCGCGTCACACACACGTCGAGCCGGGGATCACTGTGCTGCTGCGGGACAGCGCATCGCTGCTCGCCGGAAAACGCATCGGCTTACTGACCAACCAATCCGGTGTCGATGAACACGGGACGAGCGACATCGACCTCTTGTATCGGGCGTCGAAGTCGGGAACGGAGACCGCGCCCGCTCCGAAGCTCGTCGCGCTACTCTCACCCGAGCACGGGATCCGCGGCACCGAAGATCGCAGCAATCTGGCGAATGGTCGCGATGCGCGCACGGGGCTTCCGATTTATTCGCTGTACGGCCAGACCGTGCTCGCGCCTCCGGACTCGCTGCTCGACCGTCTCGACGCGCTCGTCATCGACCTGCAGGATCTGGGTGCACGAGACTGGACCTACGTCGCGTCGATGGTCTATGCGATGCGGGCGGCCGCCCAGCATCACGTGTCGGTGATCGTGCTCGATCGACCCAACCCGATTACCGGCATGCACGTCGAAGGTCCGGTGCTCGACAGCTCGGTTGCATTCGCGGGGACCGGATCGGCGGCCCGCCCGGCGCACCCCACGGCGCTCTTTCCGATTCCGATGCGCCATGGACTCACCATGGGCGAGCTCGCGCGCTTCTACGACGACACGCTCGGATTGCACGCGGATCTGCACGTGATCCCGATGTCCGGCTGGCATCGCGACGAGTGGTTCGATCAGACCGGACTCCCGTGGATCAAGCCGTCGCCCAACATGCCGTCCCTGGCCAGCGCAACGTTATATCCGGGCACCGTGTGGCTCGAGTCGACCAACCTTTCCGTTGGGCGGGGCACGCCTGACGCGTTTCAACAATTCGGCGCGCCGTGGTTGAACGCGAAGCGCGTCGTCGATCTGCTCGCGGATCGGAATCTGGACGGCGTCAAGTTCGAGGTGGCGCGATTTACTCCCGAGCACCCCACCGATCAGAAGTACGGCGGCAAAACGGTGAACGGGATCAAAATCGTGATCACTGACCGGGATCGGATCCAGACGTCGCGGCTGGGTGCGGCCATCATCTGGGCAGTGGCCCGGGTCGACCGGGATTCACTGCGAATTCGGCCGGAATCGTTCGATCTGCTCTTCGGGCAGCCGTCGGCGCGCGTCGCGCTGTTGTCGGGTGCCGACCCGGACAGTCTCATCGACGCATCGCTGGCGGCCACAATCCGGTTCGAGGAAGCCTCGAGGAAGTATCAGCTCTATCGCTAGCTCAACGATTGGGCCTCCATTGTGCATAGCGGGTGAAGCGGGATATTCTCCCGGACGCGGCGCGGGTCGTCGTCGGCTCGCGGCACGTCATCCGCCCTCGTTTCTATCGAGAGGAGATACGCAATGAAGAGAGCACTGGTGACGCTCATTCTGGGCGTCGCACTCGTTGGCTGTCATCGCAGTGTGAAGGTGAACACGGCGCCCGCGCCTGCGACGGCAACCGCCGTGACCTTCCACGTCACGAACAACCTGGCGCAGCCGGTGAACGTGTATGTCACGACCGGCGGATCGGACGTGCTTGCGGGACAGGTTGCGGGGAACAGCACGTCGGCGCTGAGCGTGCCCGCCGTGGTCAGCGGGGCCACCGTGTCACTCAAGGCACGCACGGCGGACGGGACGCACACGTACACGCGCGACGATGTGACGCTCACGTCTTCCTACACCTGGCAAGTGCCGTAAAGGTTGCTCGGCGCTTTTACGGCGGCTAATTTCCGGGCCGGAGCGAGACTCCGGCCCGTTGCGCATGTGCCTGTGTGCGACCGGGCGAGGCAACGGTTGGTGTTGGTTCGGCGCATGAAGGTACAGGCGGTGCGCACGGCCGCCGAATGAGACTACTGCCCGATTGGCTGACGCGCGGATATCTGGCCCTCATCAATCCCGTTGCTGAGTGGCTGGTCCGTCGTGGGGTTCGGCCGAACACCATTACCACGGTCGGAACGCTGTGCTCGGTAGCCGGAGGGATCATCTACGGCACGGGCCACATTCGGACTGGGGGTTGGTTTTTGGGTTTGACGGCGCTGTTCGACGTGCTCGACGGGATGGTGGCTCGACGCACCAACCAGAGCTCGCCGTTCGGCGCTTTCTATGATTCGACGCTGGACCGGGTAGCGGATGGGTTCGTGCTGGGGGGGTTGGCCGTGTTTTTCTCGACGCGGCCGGGCTGGGTGGGGACGGGCATGGTGGTGGTGTGCGTGCTCGGTTTGATCGGAACGTTCGTGACGTCGTACACACGCGCGCGGGCGGCGTCGTTGGGCGTCGATGTGCACGTCGGCTGGCTGCAGCGTCCGGAGCGCGTGGTGTTGTTGTCGGCGCCGCAGGCGTTCTTCGGGCTCGCGTTGGGCGGGCTCGTTCTCATTGCAATCATCGTTCTGTTGACTGTCACCTCGTGGATCACTGCCGCCCAGCGCATAGCCGCCGTACACGCGGCGGTGCGCCGTGACGAGTCGGATCCGCCTTCCGTTCGTGCGCTGAGCGAGGCAAGCGCTGCCAAGCGTCGCAGCGCGTCATCCGCACAGCGCGTCATCGCCAAAGGAGAATAGTTCGTGCAGGGTTCCGCATCGGCCGGGAACCGGCCAGTCCCTCGACCGGCAACCGGTCGTCTCGGAGTGCTCACGCCGGGCCTCGGCGCCGTTGCCACCACGTTCATGGCGGGGACCGAGAGCGTGCGGCGCGGGCTGTCGCAACCGATCGGCTCGCTGACGCAGATGGCGACGATCCGGTTAGGCAAGCGCACCGAAAATCGCGCGCCGCTCATCAAGGAGTTCGTGCCGCTGGCCGCGCTCGACGATCTCGTGTTCGGCGCCTGGGATCCGATCCCGGACGACGCGCTCACGGCGGCGCGCAAGGCCGGGGTGCTCGAGGAGCATCACATCGCGCCGATCGCCGACTTCCTGAGCGCGATCACCCCGATGCCGGCGGTGTTCGAGAACCGGTACGTGACGCGCATCAACGGCACGAACGTGAAGAAGGGCAAGACGAAGCGCGATCTCGCGGAGCAGCTGCGGCAGGACGTGCGTGACTTCAAAGCGAAGCACAAGCTCGACCGGCTGGTGATGGTCTGGTGTGCGTCGACCGAGACGTACATCAAGGCCGGCTCGCAGCACGCGACGCTGGAGCAGTTCGAGAAGGCGATGGAGCGCAACGACGATGCGATTTCGCCCGCGATGCTGTACGCGTGGGCCTCGATCATGGAAGGCGTCCCGTTCGCGAACGGCGCGCCCAACCTGGCCGTCGATGCGCCGGCGTTGATGCAGCTGGCGAACGAGCGCGGCGTGCCGATCTCGGGCAAGGACTTCAAGACCGGCCAGACGTGGCTGAAAACGGTGATCGCGCCGGCGCTCAAGGCGCGCATGTTAGGCCTGTTAGGCTGGTACTCCACCAACATCCTCGGCAATCGCGATGGAGAGGTGCTCGACGATCCCGCGTCGTTCAAGACGAAGGAGGAGTCGAAGCTCAGCGTGCTGCACACCATCCTGCAGCCGGAGCAGTATCCGGAGTTGTACAAGGATTTCTCGCACGTGGTGCGGATCAACTACTACCCGCCGCGCGGCGACAACAAGGAAGGCTGGGACAACATCGACATCAAGGGGTGGCTGGGCTACCCCATGCAGATCAAAGTGAACTTCCTGTGCCGCGACTCGATTCTCGCGGCGCCGATCGTGCTCGACCTCGCCCTGTTCATGGACTTTGCGCAGCGGGCGGGGTTGAAGGGGATTCAGGAATGGCTGTCATTCTATTTCAAGAGTCCGATGGCCGCGCCGGGCCTGCAGCCGGAGCACGATCTGTTCATCCAGCAAACGAAGCTCAAGAACACGCTGCGTCACCTGATGGGCGAAGAGCAGATCACGCATTTAGGCATGGAGTACTACGCGTCGTGAAGCGTCTGGCGGCGGTGTTCGCGGGCGCGGTTGCCGCAGCGGCCGTCGCCGCGTGCGGTCCAACGCAGCGGCCCACGGACTATCGCGCATTCACGCAGCACTATGCGTTCGTGATCTCGAGCGATCCGATTCCGCCAATGGCGAGGGAGAAGGTTCGCTACAAGGTCGTCGTACGCGACAAGGAAACGAACCAACCGATTCAAGGCGGCGAGGGCATTCTGTACGCCGAGAACCGTGACGGCGTGAAGACGTGGGACAGCTTCACGGCCGGTCCTGAAGTGGGGACCTACTACGCCGAGCGCTTGAACTTTCTGACGTCGGGGGACTGGGCAATGGGCCTGCGATTCCGCCGCGACTCCGTGCATCCGCTCGAGCAGGCGGACTGGATGCAGGAAGTCGACGCCGACACTTCGAAGATTCCCTGATCGCCATGCGCCATTTTCATCGGACGCACATTCCGCCGGCCGACGTGCTCGCCCTGGCTGATGAGTACTTCCCCCGGTTGGGCCTGACGCGGGGTTCGGTGCAGGAGCGCGCGCGGTCGTACACCGGTGCGTTAGGCACGATGACGCTCAAGGTCAAACCGGAAGGCGGCCACTACACGTTCATCGACGCCGAGACGGACCAGCCGGGCGAGAGCCGGCTCGACCGCAACGTCAAACGGTACTTCGTGAAGGTGCACCGGAGCGCCGATCCCGCGCACCGGCTCGAGGCGGCGTACTGATGGCGTCGCGCACCTCGTCGCGCGGGCGGAGCGCGGCCCGATCGCGCGCGACCGCCGTGACCCCTGCGGCCCAGGCCCCGTCGGCCGCACTCGACCGGGCGCAGAAGCTGGAGCTCTACTACTATATGCGCCTCACGCGGTCGCTCGAGGAGCGGCTGGTGAATCTGTACCGGCAGACCAAGGTGATCGGCGGCCTGTTCCGCTCGTTAGGCCAGGAAGCGGACGCCGTGGGCAGCGCCTACGCGCTCGACCGCTCGAAGGGCGATTTCCTCTCGCCGCTCATCCGGAATCTCGGGTCGATGCTGGTGCAGGGCGCGCAGCCGCTCGAGATCATCCGACAGTACATGGCCAAGGGCGACTCGCCCACGCGCGGCCGCGAGCTCAACATCCACTTCGGCGATCTCGAGCGCGGGTTCATCGGCCAGATCTCGCACCTGGGCGACATGGTGCCGGTCATGGCCGGCGTCACACTGAGCTTCAAGATGCGAGGACAGGATCGTGTGGGTCTCGTGTACATCGGCGATGGGGCGACGTCCACCGGCGCGTTCCACGAAGGCATCAATTTCGCCGCGGTCCAACGGTGTCCGTTAGTCGTGGTCGTGGAGAACAACGGCTACGCGTACTCGACGCCGACGTCCAAGCAAACGGCGGCGGCGGAGTTCAAGGACAAGGCGCTTGCGTACGGCATTCCGGGCGAGCAGGCGGATGGCAACGACGTGCTGGCCACCTACGATGTGACCAAGCGCGCCGTCGACCGTGCGCGTCGCGGCGAGGGTGTGACGTTGATCGAACTGCTCACGTATCGCCGCAAAGGACACGCGGAGCACGACAACCAATCGTACGTCCCCGAGGGGGAGATCGCGCGGTGGGCGTCGACGAACGATCCGGTGGACCGGTACGTCGCGTACTTGGAGAGTGCGGAGGGCCTCTCGGCCGGCGAGCTGACGGAGATCGACGCGCGCGTGCAGCGCGAGATCGACACCGCCACCGACCTGGCCGAGCAGTCGCCGATGCCCGAACCGAGTGACGCGCTCGTCGGGGTATACGCGAATCCGCCGTCGGCCGAGGCGCCGTGGTACCGGCAGGGTGTGTCGAGTGCCGTGACGGCGAACGAACGGCCGGCTGCCTGGGGGACCTTCAATGGCTGAGACGACGTATCTCGAAGCGATCCGCCAGGCGCTGTTCGAGGAAATGGACCGCGACCCGAACGTCTTTGTGTTAGGCGAAGACATCGGCGCCTACGGCGGCGCGTTCAAGGTGACGGATGGGCTGCTCGCGAAGTACGGCGAGTCGCGGGTGATCGACACGCCGATTTCCGAAGCGGCCATCGTCGGCGCCGCGGCGGGAGCCGCGCACATGGGCATGCGCCCGGTGTGCGAGATGCAGTTCATCGACTTCATCTCGTGCGCGTACGACATGCTCACCAACTACGTGGCGACCGCGCGCTATCGCGCCTTCCTGCCGTGTCCGATCGTCGTCCGCGGTCCGAGCGGCGGATACGTGCGCGGCGGGCCGTTCCATTCGCAGAATCCCGAGGCGGCGTTCCTGCACACGCCGGGTCTCAAGATCGTGTATCCGTCCACGGCGAGCGACGCGTACGGGCTGCTCAAGGCGGCGATTCGCGACGACGACCCGGTGCTGTACTTCGAGCACAAGTATCTGTACCGCCGAATCAAGGAGGAGCTGCCTAACGGCGACCACGTGGTGCCGATCGGCAAGGCGCGCCTGGCGCGCGAGGGAAGGGATCTGTCGATCATCACGTACGCGGCTACGGTCTGGAAAGCGCTCGAGGCAGCCGAACAGTTGGAAAAGGAAGATGGGTTGTCGGTGGACGTGCTCGATCTGCGTTCGCTGTTGCCGATGGATGACGAAGCGATCATGGCGACGGTGAAGAAAACGAATCGCGTGATGATCGTGCACGAGGATACGCGCACCGGGGGCGTCGCGGGTGAAGTGACGGCGCGGATTACCGAGCGCGCGTTCGCGTGGCTGGATGCACCGATTCTTCGCGTGACCGCGGCGGACGTGCCGCTGCCGTATTCACCGCCGCTCGAGGATTTTGTGCTGCCACAGACGTCGGACATCGTGACGGTGGCGCGTCAACTCGCGGCATACTGAGGTGGGTCGGGAGCGCACGGGACCGCCGCGCCTGGCGATCGGATGTCTGTTGTTGCCGGGAAGCTTTTTTGGCGGTGGGATGATTGGCGTCGGGTTGGCGCAGATCGTCGATACCGTGACGGGGTGCAAAGCGGGGACGGACCTGCCGTCGTGCAACACGTTCACGTTTTTTCTGGGCGGCGGCATCGTCGGCGCAATCGTGATGATGGTCCTGGTCCAGTGGCGTATTCGGCGTCGCCCAGGCGGCGCCGTTCGGACGGGATTGAAACAATCGAAGAGGAGCTGAGCCAGTGTCACGCATCGATGTGATCATGCCGCAGATGGGCGAGTCGATCGCGGAGGGAACGCTTTCGAAGTGGTTGAAGAAGGTGGGCGACGAGGTGAAGCGCGACGAGCCGATCTTCGAGATCTCGACCGACAAGGTGGACGCGGAGATTCCGGCGCCATCGGCGGGGGTGTTGGCGGAGATCTTGGTGCAGGAGGGTCAGACGGTTCCGGTGCAGACGGTGGTGGCGCGTCTGGAGACGGAGAAGGGGGCGTTGGTTGGCGCGGGTGCGGCGCCATCGGCTGGTGCGGGTGCGGCCGCGGGGCCCCCCCCCGCTGTCGAATCTACGCCTGCGGCAGCCGAGTTGTCTCATCCGTCTGCGGCGACCCCAAGCGTTCCGGTGCACGCTGGCAACGGCGGCGGCAATTCCTTCGAGGACCGTCTGCGCACCAAGTCATCGCCGCTCGTGCGCAAGATCGCCGCGGAGCACGGCATCGAGCTCACCGGCATGCGAGGCTCGGGCATCGCCGGCCGCGTGACGAAGAAGGACATCATGCAATACCTGGATGCGGGCGGCGCCGCGCCGCGTCCCGCCGCACCGTCGGCCCCGAGCGCACCGATCGCGCCGCGCCAGGCCGCCGCCGCGTCGTTAGGCACCATGTGGCCCACACCCACCGCCGAAGCCGGCGATGTCGTCGAGCCCATGTCCAAGATGCGCGCGCTCATCAGCGAGCACATGGCCCTGTCGCGCCGCACCGCCGCCCACGTGACGTCGTTCATGGAGATCGACTTCACGCGCGTCGCGCGCTTGCGGGCCAAGCACCGCGCGAACTTCGAGGCCGCAACCGGTCAGAAGCTCACGTATCTGCCGTTCATCATCAAAGCCGTCGTCGATGGCATCAAAGCCTTCCCGGTGATGAACGCCTCTGTCGCCAACGACACGATCATCTACCGCAAGCAAGTGAACATCGGCGTCGCCGTCGCGCTCGACTGGGGGCTCATCGTGCCCGTCATCAAGCACGCGGACGACCTTTCGATCACCGGCATCACGCGCACGCTCAACGATCTTGCCGGACGCGCGCGCGCCAAGAAGCTGAATCCGGAAGAGGTGCAGGGCGGGACGTTCACGATCACGAATCCCGGCGTGTTTGGGTCCCTCATGGGCACGCCGATCATCAATCAGCCGCAGGTCGCGATCCTCGGTGTCGGCACGATCGAGAAGCGGCCGAAGGTGATGACCGGCCCGGACGGTGAAGACGTGATTGCGATTCGCACCTGTTCGTACTTCTCGATCTCGTTCGACCACCGCATCATCGACGGCGCCATTGCCGATCAGTTCCTGGCGCACGTCAAGAAAACCATCGAAACGTATCCCGAGTCGGGATTCTGACCGTGGCCAGAGCGCTCACCATGCGGCGTTCGATCGTTCCTCTCGCCGATCGAAAGAAGTTCTTGCAGAAGCTGAAGAGCCGGCAAAAATATTTCGTCGGCGCGGGCTGCAAGTTCTGGGTGTTCGAGGAAAGCGATCTCACCGGCGCGTTCGTCGAGTTCATCGAGGCGGACGATCCGAAAACGCTTGCCCAGGCGCTCGCCGACGCGTCGGAGCAGCCGGCCGAAGCCGTGCGCATCTACGAAGAAGTGGACGTGGACTAACCGATGCCCATTCGCACAATCACGATCGACGGCGCGCGCTGGGACGTGATGCCCTCGGGGCGCGTCACGCAGTATGACCGAGATGAATTTGCGCTCCTGTTCATCACCGGCGACGGGGCCGAGCGACGCGTGCGCACGGTGCGCTACTCGCCGCAGGGCGCCCGGTCGCGAGACAGCTCGTTGGCCGAGCTGTCGGACGCAGATCTGGCGCGACTCTTCGCGCACTCGCAGGAGAGCGCCACGTCGCCGGAGGCGGGGTACCGCCGGTGACCGGAACGCCGATCGCACCGGGCGCCGGCACGGGCGTCCGGTGTGTGGATCTGCACATGCATTCGACGGCGTCGGATGGCTCGCTCTCGCCTGAGGCCGTGGTCGGCGCGGCGGCCGCGGCCCATCTCGCGGCCATTGCGCTCACCGACCACGACAGCGTGGGAGGCATCGCGTCGGCGCGTGAGGCCGGCGCCCGGCTTGGCGTGCGCATCGTGACCGGCGTCGAGCTGAGCGCCATCGACGCCGACGGGGAAGCGCACCTGCTGGGCCTGCACCTGACGCGCCTCGAGGCGATCGAGCGGCACCTCGCCGTGTTCCGCGAATCCCGGCGCGCGCGGGCCGGACGCATCGTGGAACGCCTCCGTGCGTTAGGCATCCCCGTGACGGTGGATGCCGTGCTCGCCGAGGCCGGCGACGCCGCGATCGGCCGGCCGCACGTGGCGCGCGCGCTCGTCGCCGGCGGTTGGGCCAAAGATCTCCGCGACGCCTTCGACCGGTTGCTCGGCAACGGGCGTCCGGCGTTCGTGCCCAAATATCGGCTCACGTTAGGCGAAGCGATCGGCATCGTGCACGACGCGGGCGGCCTCGCCGTCCTGGCGCACCCCGGTCCAAGCGGCACGCGCGCCCGCCTCGAAGCGTTGCGCGGCGACGGCCTCGACGGAGTCGAGGTGCTGCACCCGGGTCATTCCAGCGAAGACATCGCCCGCCTCAGCGCGCTCACCGAGCACCTGGGATTGCTGCCCAGCGGCGGCTCGGATTGGCACGGCGCCAAGGCGGGGCCGCGTCTGATCGGCGTCATGCGCGTGCCCGAGATGTGGCTCGTGCGGCAGGATGACCGCTTGCGTGCCTCGGCGGCGAACGTCGCATGAGCACCGCGCTCCTCGCCGTCGGCGATGCGGCGCCGCCCTTCGAGGCGCCGGCCAGCGACGGGAAAACGTACACGCTGGCGCGGCTCATCGCCGCGCAGGCGGTGGTGCTCGTGTTCTACCCGGGCAACAACACCCCTGGCTGAAACAAACAACTCTCCGCCGTGCGCGATGAGTTGAACGCATTCCACAAGGCCGGTATCCAACCGTTAGGCGTGAATCCCGCCAGCGTGGACGCGCACGCGCGCTACGCGGCCAAGATGATGTTCAACTTCCCGTTGCTGAGCGACCCGACGCGCGAGATCGCCCGGGCGTACGGCGCCCTCAAACCCGATGGCCGGCTCATTCAGCGCACCGTGTACGGCATTGGCCGCGACGGACGCATCGCGTTTGCCGCTCGGGGCGCGCCCGCGCCGGGCGACGTGATCGCCGCGCTGGAGCGTTGAATGGATCCGAACGGACGCGTCGCGCTGGTCACCGGCGGTGCGCGACGAGTGGGTCGCGCGCTCGCTCTCGCCCTTGCCGATCGCGGCGCGCGCCTGGCCATCCATCACCACGAGTCGCCGGAGGATGCCGCGTCGCTGGTCGAGGAGCTGGCCGCGCGCGGCATCGAAGCGGCGGCGTTCTCGTCTGATCTGCGTAAGGCGGACGCGCCGGACCGCCTCATTGCCCAAGTCGTTCAGCGATTCGGCTCTCTCGACATCCTCATCAACTCGGCCGCGATCATGGCGCGGCGCTCGCTCGAGGAGCTGACGCCCGACGACTGGGACGACACGTTCGCGCTCAATCTGCGTGCCCCGTTTTTCTGTGCCCGTGCCGCGGCGCGCGCGATGGCGGATCGCGGCGGCGTGATCGTGAATCTCGCCGATCTCGCGGGGATCGAGACGTGGCCTGCGTACGCCGCGCACGGCATCTCGAAGGCCGGCGTGATTCACATGACGCGCGTGCTCGCGCGGATCCTCGCGCCGCGCGTGCGCGTGAACGCGATCGCGCCGGGCGCCGTGTTGCTACCCGAGAGCTGGAGCGCCGACGACGCGGCGCATCTCGAGCAGTCCACACCGTTGCGCCGTCTGGGGTCTCCGACCGATGTCGCGCAGGCGATGCTGTACTTGATCGAGGCCGACTACGTGACTGGTGACCTGCTCATCGTCGACGGCGGACGGCACATTCGCTAGGAACGGGGTGATCTTCCTGGCGCTTTATCTTTCGGAGTGCAGAGGACCAACGGCGGTCTCTCAACCCGTGATCGAAGGAGCATGGCGGTGGGTCAGACACACGACTACGATGTGGTGATCGTTGGGGCCGGACCGGCGGGTCTGACGGCGGGGTTGTACGCGGGACGGGCGATGCTGCGCACGGCGATTCTGGAGCGCGGCGCGGCCGGCGGCGAGCTGCTCAACACGGAGCTCATCGAAGACTATCCCGGCTTCGAGCGCATCGAGGGTTGGGAGCTGGCGCAGAAGCTCGAGGAGCACACCCGGAAATTCGGGGCGGAGCTTGTGTTAGGCGTGACGGTGGACGGCGTGCATCGGGCGGCCGACGGCACCTTCGAAACCGCCACCGATGCCGGCGACGTCTAGCGGTCGCCGGCGGTGATCGTCACCGCGGGCGGCACGCCGGTCAAGTTAGGCGTGCCCGGGGAAGCGGAGTATGCGGGGAAGGGCGTGTCGTACTGCGCCATCTGCGACGGCGCGTTCTTCAAGGGCCACACGATTGCCGTCGTGGGAGGCGGCGACGCCGCCGCGGAGGAAAGCGATTTCCTCACGCGGTACGCCGAGAAGGTCTACCTCATCCACCGGCGTCACGAGTTGCGCGCGTCCAAGATCATCCAGCAGCGCGTGTTCGAGAACCCGAAAATCGAAATCATCTGGGACACCGTGGTGGAGATCGTCGAGGGCGACACGCACGGCCTGGTCGATAACCTGGTGCTGCGCAACGTGCACACGAACGAGACGCGGGACCTGCCGGTGACCGGCCTGTTCGTGTTCGTGGGCTTTCGTCCCAATACGGGGATCATCGGCGAGCACTTCGCACACGACGCATCGGGCTACGTGGTGACGGACGGCAACATGCAGAGCTCCATCCCGGGCCTGTTCGTGGCGGGCGACCTGCGCTCGCAGCTCACGCGGCAGGTCACGACGGCAGCGGGCGACGCGACGACCGCGGCCATCGCGGCGGAGAAGTATCTCGCGGCCCTGCGCGACGGGGGAGCCGCCGCGCCGGCAGCCGCCGTCGGAGCCCGTTAGGCGTGCGCGTCGAGACGATCCGCGTCGGACCGTTCCAGGAAAATACGTATCTCGTCGTGTGCACCGGAGCGCGCGAATGCGTGCTCGTCGATCCCGGCGCCGAGCCCGATCGGCTTCTGCACGCGGTCCGCCAATCCGGCGCCACGCTGCGCGCAATCTGGGTGACGCATCCGCACGTGGATCACATCGGTGCGATCGCCGGTATCAAGCGCGTGATGGACGTCCCGGTGTACGCGCACCCCGATGGCGCGCCGCTCTACGACGAGGCGGCCGAACAGGGGCGCGCATTCGGCCTCGAGGTCGAACAGCCGCCGCCTCCAGATGTGGCCCTCCGAGAGGGCGACACGGTCCGCGTGGGGAAGCACGAGTTTGCCGTCATCGACACGCCGGGGCACGCGCCCGGACACGTCGTGATCCACGGCCACGGCATGGCGTTCGTGGGCGACTGCCTGTTCGCGGGCTCCGTCGGGCGCACCGACCTTCCGTTAGCAAACGCCGCCGACCTCGTGCGGTCGCTCGACCGCATCTGCGCCCTGGATGATTCCACCATCTTGTATTCCGGACACGGCCCCGCGACGACGCTCGGGCGCGAGAAGCAATCGAATCCGTTCCTCAACGGCACGGTGCGCATCCTGGGCGGCGCATGAGTCGCTCGAACACGCCGGTGACCATCGCGGCGCTCGTGCTCGCGGCGTGGCTCGGCACATCGCTCTTCTTTTCGGCGATCGTGGCGCCCGCGGCGTTTCGCGCGCTGCCCGATGTATCGATGGCCGGCGCTCTCGTTCGCGCGACACTGCCGGCCGTTTTCTACTGGGGAATGATCGCTGGGCTCATCGCGCTGTGGCTCGGCGGCACGAGCGCCGCGGATCGGGGGCGCCTCGCGCGCAATCTGTGTTCCGCGGGTGTCGTGGTGTGCTGCGCCGTGGGGCAATTCGTCGCCGTACAGCGCATCGATCGGCTCAGCGCACGGCTCGCCGCGCCGATCGAGTCGCTCGCCCCAACCGACCCCTCCCGCCTGACGTTCGATCGACTCCATTCGCTGTCCGTCGGCGCGCTTGGCGTCGCCATGCTGCTCGCGCTGGCATCCATCGTACTGTTGTGGCGGGCTGGTCTGGCGTCAACGGTTAGTCGTGAGTAACCATTCAGTCGAGCACCTCTTCCCGCTTCCATTCTGACGAAGGCTTTCGGAGGACCACCCATGCAACTTTCTCGTCTGCTTGTCCTTTGCGGCGTGGCCGTGCTCGGCGCCTGTTCGTTGTCCACCGACTTGCCCACGACGAGACCGCTCGGCGTCGTGGTGTTGACGGATACCGTGGATGCGGATAGCAACACGGTCCTGTTCCCGGTCGCACACTTTTTCAACGGCACCGGCGTGGTCGTACCGGACAGCAGGAACGTCGCGGACTCGTGCGTCGTAATTCCCTATCTTGCCGACACGGGAGCGTTCCCCTACGACCGGTTTCAGGCGCTGAACGCCGGCGACTCCATTATCGTGCAGACAGGCGGCGCAACGGCGAGCTTGTTCCCCCAATTCATCGGAACCTCCCAGGTCGCGACAGGGCAGTACGATTTGGGGACGGCGTCGCCGATGCCGTTCACGCCCGGGAACGAAGTGTCGGTGACGGTGCCGGGGGCAACCGGCCCCTCGTCGTTCCCACCCGTGGCAGCGTCCGCCGCCACAGCCGCGCCGTACACGGTGAATCCGATCAATCGGAATCCGCCGGTCGACTCGTTCAACATCTCGTGGCAGCCGGCAGCCGGCCCGGGATCGGCGGTAGTATTCATCGTGCAGTTCGATACCGCGGCGACGGCCACCGGCAATCCGATTCCGATCGAGATGTATTGCTCCGACGAAGACACCGGCGTCCTCACGGTTCCGCAATCGGTTGCGCGGCTCTGGCTCAAGGCGCTGCCGGGACCGCGGAATCTGCGCTCCTATCGGTGGCAGAGCACGGTGCAGAACAACGGCGCGGCCGGACTGATCATCATTTCGCAGCACAACGAATACCGGCCTGACGCGCCGTAACCGCGCGTCGCGCCGGCGCCGCTCCGTTAGGCCGGCGCCGGCGCGGTGTGTGTCTCCATTCACCATTGTCCCAACCATGACCCAGCACACCCGCGCCGAGAAGGACCCGCTCGGCGAGCTGTCCGTCCCCGAGAGCGCGCTCTACGGCGTACAGACCGTGCGCGCGATGCAGAACTTTCCGATCAGCGGCCTGCGGCCCCTGGCGATGTTCGTGGACGCCGTCGTGTGGATCAAGCGATCGGCGGCGCTCACGCACAGGGAGACCGGCCGGCTCGACGGGCGGTTGGCGGACGCGATCGTCGCCGCCGCGGATGAGGTGCTGGCCGGACAGCACCGCGACCAGTTCGTCGTCGACGTCTATCAGGCCGGCGCCGGCACGTCGCACAACATGAACGTGAACGAAGTGCTGGCCAACCGCGCCAACGAGCTGCTCGGCGGACGGCGCGGCGCCTACACGCCCGTGCACCCGAACGACCACGTCAACATGGCGCAGTCGACCAACGACGTGATCCCGACCGCCATTCGGTTAGGCGCGCTCGCGCTCCTGAAGGATCTGGCGCCCGCGCTCGCGGGCTTGCGCGACCGCTTCCTGGAGAAAGGACGCGCGCTCGACGATGTGATCAAGAGCGGCCGCACGCATCTCCAGGATGCGATGCCGATTCGGTTAGGCCAGGAATTCCGCGCCTACGGCCTGACCATCGAGCGCAACGCGCGCCGCCTGCGCGACATCGGCGACTTCCTGCGCGATCTCGGGATCGGGGGCAGCGCGGTCGGCACCGGCGTGAACGTCGAGCCGCAATATCCCGCGCTCATGATCCGGCATCTGCGCAAGGTCACCGGCCTGGATTTGCGGGAAGGCGAGGATCGCATCCAGCTCATGCAGAGCATGGGCGACGTCGCGGCGTTCAGCGCGCAGCTCCGGACGTTCGCCGTCGACCTCAGCAAGATCGCGAGCGACCTGCGGCTGCTGGCGTCCGGTCCGCGCACCGGCTTCGACGAGATCGTGATGCCGGCCGTGCAGCCGGGATCGTCGATCATGCCCGGCAAGGTCAATCCGTCCATCGCCGAGATGGTGAATCAGGTGTGCTTTCAGGTGATCGGCAACGACACCTGCGTGAGCGCGGCGGCCGAGCACGGGCAGCTCGAGCTCAACGTGATGATGCCGGTGATCGCACACAACCTGTTCTTCTCGATGATCATTTTGACTAACGCGACGACGGCCTTCGCCGAGCGGTGCGTGTCCGGCATCATGGCGAACGAGGAGCAGTGCGCGTTCTGGGTGGAGCGCTCGGCGGCGCTGGCAACGGCGCTGGCGCCGCAGATCGGCTACGCGCGCGCGGCCGAGCTGAGCAAGCGATCGGTGAAAGAAAACACGCTCATTCGGGACCTCGTGCGCAAGGAAGGCGTGCTCCCGGAAGCGGAAATCGATCGCGTTCTGGATCTGCGGCGCATGACGGAGATCGGCGTGCCCGGCAAGTGACATAGCGGCGAGAAATCGGGCTTGCCGCGCTCGCACTCGAACCCTATCCTGAGATCATGCGGATCACGACGTGGGCGGAGTACGGTCTGATCTGTTCGCTGCACCTGGCACAACGGGCGCACGACGGTCCGGTCACCGGTCGTGACATAGCCACCCGCGAGCGGCTTCCGGTCGATTACGTCGAGCAGATCCTGCTGCGGCTGCGCCGGGCCGACATCGTCAAGAGCACGCGCGGCGCACACGGCGGCTATTCGCTCGCGCGCGCGGCCGATCAGATCTCCGTCCGCGATGTGATCGCGGCCTCGGAGCTCACTACATTCGATCTGCACTGCGTCTCGCACCCGGTCGACGACGAGCGGTGCGCCGCCTCGCACGCGTGCAGCATCCGGCCCGTGTGGGTGCTGCTCCAGCAAAAGATCGATGCGGTCCTCGATGGCGTGCACCTCTCCGATCTGATGCACGACGAACCCGCCGTTCGCGAACGAGTCGGACTTCCCGTCCTGCAGGTCTAACCGCCTCGCAACCTGCTCGCCGCCCAACGGATCGATTGAGCCAATGTGGCGCAACTGGCGTCGGGATCGTGATCTCCGAGAAAAGGCTAACGCGTACGTCGCGACCCTCGGCCTCGAGCCGGCAGAAGACGACGTGTCCTGGCTCGCTGAGCACGGAACTGGCGGAGACGTCGACCACGCGCGTTGGGAGCTTCGATACGCGCGGCGCGCGCTCGGGTTGTTGACGGCGCAGCGCGACGCATTGGACGACCGCACGGCGTCGGTCGTCGCCCGAGCACTGGCTGGCGCGCTGGCGCGCGACAAGGCCGTGGCGCCGGGCAAACTCCGGATTGCGGAGCATCAGTTGAACGAGCGCCTTCGGGCGTATAGCGAAGCGCTATCCAATCGTCAGGGAGAGGGCAGCGGCTGGCATCTGGGACGCGCACTTCTGGAGTTCGCGGGGCGCAGGGAAGCGGTGAGTGCGGAGGACGTGGCGCACGCGTCCGAAATTCTGACTCGCTACTTGGCAGACGGGAACGCGGCGCTGCGCGAGCGCTTCGGATCCGTCGACCTTCCCGAAGACGTCGCTCCTTCGGCGGTCCGAAACGGGCCCCGATGATGCAAAACGGGCGACGAAAGTCGCCCGTTTGCTGGTGATGCCGAAGGGGGGACTCGAACCCCCACGGGCTTACGCCCACTGCGCCCTGAACGCAGCGCGTCTACCAGTTCCACCACTTCGGCGTGGACGCGTAACCTATTGAGCCACTTTGACAAAGTCAAACAGCAGCACCGGCATTTCGCGTTGGGCGACGACTGACGTTCGTCGGTCGAGTGCATCACCGGAGCGGCGCACGCCGCCGGCCGGCGTCACTGCACTGCGGACGAACGTGCGCCGTCTGCGCGCGCCCGATCGAACTGCGTTAGACGCGAGCCGGGTGCTCGACGCGCCGTGTCTCATCGTCGAATCGAGACGCGGGTCGTCGATTGCGCGCGGCGACGTCGCGTGGTCCGCGGCCGAGCAGCCGTGCGGGGTCGGCGCCGCCGGCTGGCAGTGGGACGGCGAGCGCCTGCGCGCCCACACCGGGCGGTATGGGTTCCGGCCGCTGTTCGTGCGCCGGCTTCGCGACGGCGTCGCGCTCTCGCCCTCGTTAGTCAGGCTCATGTCGATCGGCGGGTCGCTGCCGATCGATGACGCGGCCATGGCGGTGTTTCTCCGCATCGGCTTTTTTGTGGGCGAGGACACGCCGTTCCGAGACATCCGCGTCTTGCCGCCGGGCGGCCGCCTCGAGTGGCACGACGGCATCCTGTCGATCGAGGCGACGTATCCGCGGGTCCACGCCGCCGACCTGACGCGCTCAGCCGCGATCGATGCGTTCATCGACGTTTTTCGCGACGCGGTGCGGCGCGCGGATCCCGGCGTGCATCGCAACGTGGTGCCGCTCAGCGGCGGCCGGGACTCGCGCCACATCCTGTTCGAGCTGTGTGCGGCGGGGCATCCGCCCGAGCGCTGCCTAACGCTGCGCAACTACCCGCCGCGCGGCACGCGCGACGTGGTCGTGGCAACGGAGATCGCGCGCGCCGTGGGCGTCACCCACGAGCTGATCGACGAAACGCCCTCGCGCATCTCGGCGGAGCTGCGCAAGAATCTGCTCACACACTTCTGCGCCGACGAGCACGCGTGGTTCATGGCGTTGGCCGACCGCCTGTCCGAGCAGGACGTCGCGATCTGGGATGGCATCGCCGGCGACGTGCTGTCCAACGGCCACCGCCTGGAGGCGTCCCACCTGGCGTTGGCGCGCGAGGGCCGCGTCGAAGAATTGGCCCAGCTGATGCTGGACGAGGGCGCGCTGCGCATGGTGCCGCCCGCGATGGCGGCGCGGTGGACACGCGACCTTGCAATAACGCGCGTGTCCCGGGAGCTGCGCCTGCACCTCGATGCGCCGAACCCGATCGGCTCGTACATCTTCTGGAATCGGACGCGCCGGGAGATCGCGCTCGTGCCGTTCGGCCTCTGGAACGCGGCTGGGCGCGTGATGACGCCCTACCTGGATCCCGCGGTGTTCGAGCTCCTGGCCTCGCTGCCGGCTGAGATGTTCCTCGACAAGCGATTCCATCCCGATGTGATCCGCCGCGCGTATCCGGCGCACGCGTACCTGCGGTTCGATACCGAGACGGGGCTGCGTCCCGTGCGTGCGCCTAACGGAACGCCCGCCGACGCCCCGTACTACCGCCGCCTGCTCCGTGAGGCCGGGGCCTACGTGGCCGGCCTGCGGCGGCCGCGGTTGATGCGCCGCGGGTGGCTCGTGTCGCGCTCCGCCTACTGGTACGTGCGCGGGGACTTCAGCGACACCCAGCTCGTGCCGTTTGCCCTCTACCTGGCGCAGTTGGACAGCGTGAGCCAGTGGTGCGAGAACCGCGACCCGGAGTTCGGCGTGGCCGCCGATCACTCGTAGCGCAGCGCGATGATCGGATCGAGGCGCGACGCGCGGCGCGCCGGCCAGACGCCGAAGATGATGCCGACCAGCGCGGCGAACACGAACGCGACGCCGACGGTCGCCGGCACCACCTGCTCGTTCCACCGCATCACATCCTTCAGCGCCGATGCGCCGCCGACACCGACGAGGATGCCGATGACGCCGCCGAGCGCGCACAGCGTGACCGCCTCGATCAGGAACTGCAGCAGGATCTGATGCTGCGTTGCGCCTAACGCCTTGCGGATGCCGATCTCGCGGGTTCGCTCGGTGACCGAGACGAGCATGATGTTCATGATGCCCACGCCGCCCACGAGCAGGCTCACGCTCGCGATCGCCGCGAGCAGCAAGCTGAAGATCTTCGTCGTGTCGCTGAGCGCGCTCAGAAAATCCATCTGGCTGTGGATGCGGAAATCATCGGATTCGCCCGGGCGAAGCCGATGGGCCCGTCGCATGATCCGCTGCAATTCCGCCATCGTCTGCGGAATGGCCGCTTCGCTCGGCGCCAACACGTCGATGTCGTTCAGGTACGGCGTGTCGAACACGATGAAGCGCCCGGTGTTGAAAGGGATCAGCACCTGATCATCGGGGTCGAAGAAACCGCCGGCCGCTTCTCCCTTCGAGGCGAGCACACCGATCACCGTGAAGCCGATCCCCGAGATCCGGATCTCTTTTCCCAGGACGTCGCTGGCGTTGGGAAAGTTGAGATCGCGCAGGACGGTCGTGCCGACCACGGCGACGCGGCGGCGCGCATGGCCGTCATCGTCGCTGAACATGCGTCCGAGCGCGATGTGGTAGTTCTGCACCTGGAGAAAGTTGGGCGTGGCGCCGGTGATCTGCACGTACGTGTTGGCGCCATGATACTCGACCTGGAGATCGCGATGCTGTTGCGGCTGGATGGCCGTGATCAGCCGCGAGCGGCGCTTGAGAAAGTCCACATCCTGCATCGTGATGTGGTGGATGTCGCTCGTTTCGACGCCGCCATGCACGACGCGGGTGGGATTCACCGACAGACGAGTGGTGCCGAGCGATGCGATGCGCGTCTGGATGGCTCGTCGCGCACCCGTGCCAAGTGCCAACATGGCGATGACGGCAGCCACACCAATGACGATGCCGAGCATCGTGAGGACGGATCGAAGCTTGTTTGCCGCCAGCGCGCGCAACGCGACGGCGACGATCTCTCCAATGATCATGTTCCGATGATATCAAACGGACCGGAGTTCGTGTGTTGCCTGCGTCTCCCGAGGGGTCTAACTTGCCTCTCGTACGATCGTCCATTACCTGGCTGTTCCGCGCCGCCTGCAGGCGGTGTGTGAACGCCGCGATTCCCCGTCCTTGCCCACAGCCGACGACACCAACGCGCAAGCGCCCGTCGCGCGGAACAAGCGCGCCCGGCACGACTATCATCTCCTCGACACGTGGGAGGCTGGTATCGTGCTTACGGGTACGGAGATCAAATCGCTGCGCGCCGGACAGGCGAACATCGCCGACGCGTACGCGATCGTCACCGGCGGCGAGGTGTTTCTGCTCAATGCGCACATCGCACCCTACGAGCAAGGCAATCAATTCAATCACGAGCCGCGCCGCACGCGAAAGCTGCTGCTCCATCGGCGCGAGATTCGAAAGCTCATTGGCGCGGTCGAGCGGCAAGGGCTGACGCTGGTGCCGCTCGATGTGCACTTCACGCGGGGGAAGGCGAAGGTGACGCTCGCGTTGGGCAAGGGGAAGAAACTCCACGACAAGCGCGACGATGCGCGGCGGCGTGAGGACGAGCGCGAAATGGCGCGGGCGGCGCGCGTCCGATGATTGCCGCGCTGTTGCTGGCCTTTCAGGTGGCTGTAGCGCCCGCGGTACGCGGCGGCGATGCGCCCGTGCGCATGCCCTCCAGCGCCGCTCATCGGACGGTGGTCGTCGACGCCGGCCATGGCGGTCCGGACAATGGCATGTCGGGGCCCATCGGTACGCGCTGGAAAGTCTATGAAAAGAACATCACGCTCGAGGTCGCAAAGAAATTGGCGAGCGCGCTCCGCGCGCGCGGTCTTCGGGTGGTGATGACGCGCACGACCGATACGCTGATCGCGCTCTCCGATCGCGGCCGGATTGCGAACGAGCATCACGGCGATCTTTTCGTGTCGATCCACGTCAACGCGGCCAATCCCGCGTGGAAGGATCCCGGTGCGGCGCGCGGCTTCGAGACGTACTTTCTCGCCGAGGCGAAGACCGAGGACGCGAAGCGCGTGGAAGAAATGGAGAACGCGTCGGTGCGATTCGAGACGGACGTGTCTGCCAAGAAAGGCGATCCGCTGAGCTACATCATGAACGACATGGCGCAGAACGAGCACCTGCGCGAGTCGAGCGAGCTGGCGGACCTGATCCAGGAACACCTGGGCTCGATCGAGCCCGGCCCGAGCCGGGGCGTGAAGCAGGCGGGATTCCGCGTGCTCGTAACGGCATACATGCCGGCGGTCCTGGTCGAGATCGGGTTCGGCACCAATCCCGCCGACGCGCGGTTCATCACCAATCCGGCGCGGCAGCGGCAGATCGCGTCGGCGATCGCGGATGCGACGGTCGAATATCTCGACCACTATCAGCGCCGGTTAGGCGTGGCCACGCCGTGAGCCGGATGGCGCAAACGTGAGCGCTCGCCCGCTTCGCGCGGATGCGCTCGCCGCGACCGTGGCGGGCGTCAGTTTTCAGAATCCCATCGTGCTCGCGCCGGGCACCGCGGCGTACGGGCGCGAGTTGCGCGGCGTCATCGCGCTCGACGCGTTAGGCGGCGTCGGCACCAAGGCGGTGAGTCCCAGGCCGCGGGCGGGCGCGCCCGCGCCGCGGGTGGCCGAAGCGCCCGACGGCATGATGCTCAACGCGGTCGGGCTGGCTAACCCGGGGCTCGACGAGGTGAAACGCGTCGAGCTGCCGTGGCTGGCGCAGCACGCGGGTCGCGCTCGCGTCATCGTAAACGTCGTCGGCGACACGACCGACGATTACGCAGCCGTGGTCGCGGCGCTCACCGACGAAGCCGGCGTGGATGTGTTCGAGCTCAACGTGAGTTGCCCGAACGTGCGGGCGGGCGGCATGGAGTTCGGCGCCGACCCGGCGACACTGGCCGCGGTGGTGCGCGGCGCTCGGGCCGCCACTGCGCGTCCGCTCTTCGTCAAGCTGAGCCCGGCGTCGCCGGACATCGCCGCCAGCGCCTGCGTGGCAGTGGATGCGGGCGCCGACGGGATCACGCTCGTGAACACGATGCCGGGCCTCATGGTGGACGTCGAGCGCCGGCGGCCTGCGTTAGGCTTCGGGTCGGGCGGCGTGAGCGGCGCGCCGCTGCTGCCCGTCGGCGTGCTCGCCACGTGGAAAGTGCGACAGGCGGTGCGCGTTCCGCTGCTCGGCGTGGGCGGTGTGTCGTCCGCATCCGACGCCTTGCAGTACATCATTGCCGGGGCGTCGCTGGTCGGTATCGGGACCGCGGCACTGCGCGACCCACGACTTCCCGAGCGCGTGGTGCGCGATCTCGCGCGGTGGTGCGACACGCACGGCGTGCGGTCGGTGGGCGAGCTCGTCGGCACGCTCGAGTGGCCGTCGTGAGCGCTGCACGAGCCATCGTCGCGCTGGATGTGCCCGGCGCGCGCGAGGCGGCAGCGCTCGTGGAGCGGCTCGGCCAGGCGTGCGATTTCGTGAAGGTGGGGAGCGAGCTCTTCACTGCGGCCGGGCCGCAGGTGGTGAGCGAGATGCGCCATGGCGGAGGCGCACGAGACCGCGACGTGTTCCTCGACCTCAAGTACCACGACATCCCGAACACGGTTCGCTCGGCCGCTAAGCGAGCGGCAGCGCTTGGCGCGCGCCTGATCACGGTGCATGCGTCCGGTGGACGGACGATGATGGAAGCGGCCGTCGAGGGCGCGGGAGAACGCTGCGGCGTGTTCGCTGTCACCGTGCTTACGTCGCTCGATGCGACCGCCCTCGGCGAAGCCTGGGGCCGGGAGGTCGAGGACGTCGAAGGCGAGGTGCTCCGGCTCGCCGAGCTCGCGAGGTCGGCGGGAGTGCGAGGCATCGTTTGCAGCGGCGTCGAAGCCGCTGCGGTGCGCGCTCGGCACAGCAGAGCGCTGGAGATTCTCGTCCCCGGGGTGCGCCTCGCCGGGAGCGGCGCACACGACCAGAAGCGCGTCGTCACCCCGGGCGGAGCGGCGTCGGCGGGTGCGACCTATGTGGTAGTTGGACGCACGGTGACGGAGGACGCGGATCCGCGTGGTGCGCTCGAGCGGGTGCGAGCCGAGCTCCTTGCATCGCCCTCGTAAGTCGGTTATCCTATAAGACTTGACTGGATTTTCCCGCTTACGAGGTGTGGTTCTGTGAAAGTACGCAGCAGCGTGAAGCCGATCTGCGAGCATTGCAAGGTGGTCAAGCGCAAAGGCGTGACGCGGATCATCTGCAAGCGCAGCCCAAAACACAAGCAGCGGCAGGGCTAACCGATGGCACGAATTGCCGGCGTGGACCTGCCACGCGAGAAGAAGGTCGAGATCGGCCTTACATACATTTTCGGCATCGGCCGCGCGGTGGCGCGGAGGATCGTGGCGGAGACGGGCGTGAACGCCGATCTCCGCATCAAGGATCTGAGCGACACGGACGTGAACCGGCTGCGCCAGGTGATCGAGCGCGACTATCGCGTCGAGGGCGCGCTGCGCACCGAAGTGGCGATGAACATCAAGCGCTTGATGGACATCGGCTCGTATCGGGGCATTCGGCATCGCCGCGGGCTGCCGGTGCGGGGACAGCGCACGCACACGAATGCGCGCACGAAGAAGGGGCCGCGCCGCGCGATCGCCGGCAAGAAGAAAGTCACCAAGTAACGTACGCCGCGCCCGCTCTGCCTAACGCAGAGGCGGGCGCGGCGTCGATCTACCTCACTGTCTCGGTATCATGGCCACAGCGAAAACCGGAACGAGCAAGAAGAGCAAGCGCGTCGTGGAAGCGGAAGGCATCGCGCACGTGAACGCGACCTTCAACAACACGATCGTCACGATCACCGACATGCACGGCAATGCGGTGGCCTGGGCGTCGTCGGGGAAGGCGAACTTCAAGGGCTCCAAGAAGTCGACGCCGTTTGCCGCGACCGTGGCCGCCGAGATGTGCGCCAAGGAAGCGTTAGGCATGGGGGTCAAGCGCGTGCACGTGCGCGTGCAGGGGCCGGGCTCCGGCCGCGAATCCGCCATCCAGGCGCTCGCCGCCGCCGGCCTGCAGATCCGCTCCATCAAGGATGTGACGCCGATTCCGCACAACGGCTGCCGTCCGCCCAAGCGCCGGAGGGTCTGAGCCATGCGCTACACCGGACCCAGCTGCCGCCAGTGCCGTCGCGAAGGAACCAAGTTGTTCTTGAAGGGCACCAAGTGCTTCACTGAGAAGTGCCCCGTCGAACGCCGTCCGTATGCGCCGGGCCAGCACGGACAGGCCACCGCTCGCCGCCGCAAGGCGTCGGAATACGCCAAGCAGCTGCGCGAGAAGCAGAAGGTGAAGCGCATCTACGGCGTCAGCGAGCGCCAGTTCCGCAACACGTTCGAGCGCGTCACCAAGCTGCCGGGCGTCACGGGACACAACCTCCTCGCCGCGCTCGAGAGCCGCTTGGACAACATGGTCTACCGCATGGGGTTCGCGGCCAGCCGGAAAGCGGCGCGCCAGTTGATCCGCCACCGGCACATCCATGTGAACGGCAAGCAGGTCGACATCCCGAGCTACCTGGTGCGGCCGGGCGAAGAAGTGGCAGTGCGCGGCAAGTCGCGCGAGCAGGTGTCGGTGATCTCCGCGCTCGATTACTCCTCGCGCGGCGCGCCGCTGTCCTGGATCGCGGTCGACAAGGACACATTCAGCGGGCGCATGCTCGAGCGCCCGGGCCGCGGCGACATTCCGATCGCGGCGCAGGAGCAGTTGATCGTCGAGCTGTACTCGAAGTAGCAGGGGTCGGGACCCTAACTCCCATACGAGCCCACCGCGCGTTAGGGGCGGGGTGGGGCGTCGCCGGGTCGACTCCCGGTTGGACCAACGAGGATGACAACATCAATGGTAACGGCAATCGATCTCACCGGGCTGGTTCGTCCGCAGCTCGTGGAAGCCACCAAGCGCGACGACAATCCGAACGTCGCCGAATTTCGCATGCAGCCGCTCGAGCGCGGCTTCGGCCACACGTTAGGCAACGCGATGCGGCGGATGCTGCTGTCGTCCCTGCGCGGGTCGGCGGTCTGGGCGTTCCGCATCGACGGCGTCGTGCACGAGCACCAAACGATCTCGGGCGTCGTCGAAGACGTCCATCAGATCATCGGCAACCTGAAAACGCTGACGCTGTCGCTCGCCGATGACGTGGACAGCGCCGTGCTCCGCATCCGCAAGAGCGAGGCGGGCCCGGTCACGTCGGCCGACATCGAGAGCTCGGGCGTCGTGCGCGTGATCGACGATCACCACCACCTGTTCACGCTGCAGGATGACCGCGAGCTCAACGTCGAGCTCTACGTCGACAAGGGACGCGGCTACGTCGAGGCGGATCAGCATCCGCTCGATCGCGGCCTGCCCGTCGACCTCGTGCGCATCGACTCGATTTACAACCCGGTGCGCCGCGCCAACTTTGCGGTAGCCGAAACGCGCGTCGGACAGCGCACCGACTACGACCGGCTCACGCTGACGGTCGAGACCAACGGCACGATCACACCCGAAGAAGCGGTAAGCTACGCGGCCGCCCTCGCGCAGACGCACTTCCAGTTCTTCGCCAACTTCGGCTCGCACACGCAGGGCGCCGTGCCGGTGGCCGGCGAGCATTCGCCCGATGCCCAACGGCTCGTGCAGCTGTTCCACACGCCGATCGACGAGCTCGAGCTGTCGGTGCGGTCGGTGAATTCGCTCAAGAATTCCGACATCCGCACGTTAGGCGACCTGGTTCGCCAGACCGAGTCGCAGATGCTGCAGGTCAAGAACTTCGGCAAGAAGTCGCTCCAGGAGATCGCCGATCTGCTCGAGCGCCAAGGCTTGAATTTCGGGATGCGGTACGAAGAGACGACCGATGGCGTGCGGATCACCGATTGGGGCACCGCCCCCAGCCGGGCCGCCGCCGCCGCGCCCGACGACGAGGAGTAAGCACCCATGCGTCACCGGAAAGCGGGACGGCAGCTGCGCCGGACGAGCGAGCAGAAGCTGGCCCTCATGCGCAACCTCGCATCGTCGCTCATCGAGCACGGCGCGATCGAAACTACGGAAGCCAAGGCGAAGGAGCTGCGTCCGTTCGTCGAACGCCTCATCACCAAGGCCAAGTCCGGAACGCTGCACGACCGCCGGCTCGCCGTGCGGCACATCCACAAGCGCGAGACGGCCGACAAGCTGTTCCAGGAAGTCGGCCCCAAGTTCAAGTCGCGCGCCGGCGGCTATACCCGGATCCTCAAGACCGGACACCGCAAGGGCGATGGCGCCGACATGGCGCGCATCGAGCTCATCGAGGGTTGATCATGACGAAGAGAGGATGCTACGTGTGCGGCCGCGGGGTTGCGTTCGGCAACAACGTCTCGCACGCCAACAACAAAGTGCGCCGCGTCTGGAAGCCGAATCTCCAGGTCGCGCGCATCCTCGTGGACGGCAAGCCCACGAAGATTCGCGTCTGCACGCGCTGCCTCAACGCAGGCAAAATTCAACGTGCTCCCCGCGGCCAGGTTGCGTGATCGCCGCTCGGCCGCACGAGACGGTGGTCGAAGGGAGCTTCTCGTGAGGCTCCCTTTTTTTCGGGCTCTTCGGGAATTTCCGGGAACATGGGAGGTACGGTGTAAGGAAGGTTACGCCTCTTGGATCGTGAGGCGGGACGCAGCCGAGGAGAGTGATACGCTCATGAAGACGCGGACCCGGCGCGGACACGACGGACACGGCAGGACAATACACATTCTTTGATTTTTATCCGGGCTGTGCCCGTTGTGCCCGTTGTGCCCGTTGTGCCCGTTGTGTCCGGCTTTGTCAGCGTCTTCATGAGCGGAGCGCTCTGCCCGTTGGGGCCTGCCTCGCGATCCTTGGTCTGCTTTCGTTGGACGTTCCACGCTGCGTTTCCCGAAAATTCCGGAAGAACTTTTTTCGTTCGTCGCATTCGATTGCGTTTCCCGATGATACGAATCACCGACCAACCCCAGCACGCATGCCCACCGCGCTGATCACCGGAATCACGGGACAGGACGGCTCCTACCTCGCCGAGCACCTGCTGGACAAGGGCTACCGGGTCGTCGGTATCGTTAGGCGAAGCTCCACCACGCCGTACGAGCGCATCGCCCACCTCGTCGACAAGGTCGAGCTGCTGTCCGCCGACCTGCTCGACCAGCACTCGCTGGTCGATGCGATGGCTGCCTGCACGCCGGATGAGGTCTACAACCTGGCCGCCCAGAGCTTCGTGCAGACGTCGTGGAGCCAACCCGTGCTCACGGGCGAGTTCACCGGGTTAGGCGTGACCCGCGCGCTCGAGGCGGTGCGCAAAGCGGCACCCCGCGCACGATTCTACCAGGCCAGCTCCAGCGAAATGTTCGGCAAGGTCGTCGAATCGCCGCAGAGCGAGAGCACATCGTTCTACCCGCGGAGCCCCTACGGCGTCGCCAAGGTGTATGGCCACTGGATCACCGTGAACTACCGCGAGAGCTACGACCTCTTCGCCGTGTCCGGCATCCTGTTCAATCACGAGAGCCCGCGCCGCGGTCTCGAGTTCGTGACCCGCAAGGTGACCGACGCCGTGGCGCGCATCAAACTCGGCTTGGCGCGCGAGGTGCGGCTCGGCAACCTCGACGCGCGGCGGGATTGGGGATTCGCCGGCGACTACGTCAATGCGATGTGGCGCATGCTGCAGCAGGATCGCGCCGAGGACTACGTGATCGGCACGGGGCGCACACATTCGGTGCGGCAGCTGTGCGAGGTCGCCTTCGGCGTCGCCGACCTGGACTATCGCGACTTCGTGAAACAGGACGAGCGCTTCTTCCGGCCGGCGGAAGTCGATCTGCTGGTGGCCGATCCGTCGAAAGCGAACACGCAGTTAGGCTGGCGGCCCCGTGTGTCGTTCGAGGAGCTCATCGCCATGATGGTGGACGCCGACCTGGCGCGTCATCGCGGCGCGCGCTGACGTGCGCGCGCTGGTGACCGGCGCCGCCGGCTTCGTTGGGCAATGGCTCTGCGAGGCGCTGCTGTCTCGCGGATGGGAGGTGTTTGGCACGCGTCTGGGAGATGACGTGCCGGCCGGCCGACTCGGCGCGCGCGAGCGAAACGCCGTCCGGTGGCTCGACTGCGATGTGACGGCCGCCGGCGCGCTCGCCACCGCGCTCGACGCCAGCATTCCGGACACCGTGTTTCATCTGGCCGGCATCGCGTTCGTGCCAGCCGCTACGGGCGATCCCGCGGGCACGCTCGAGGTGAACGTCGTCGCCGCGGCGCGGCTGCTGGCTGACATCGGCGCGCGTCGCCGCGCGGGAACGCTGGATCCCGTCGTGCTCCTCATCGGCAGCGGCGAGCAGTACGGCCGGCACGATGCGAGCGAACAGCCGCTCGCCGAATCTGCCGAACAGCGGCCGCTCAATCCGTACGCCGCGTCGAAAGCCGCGCAGGAAGTGGTCGCGCTCGCGTCGCACCGCGCGACAGGCGTCCGCGTGATAGTCACGCGCTCGTTCAACCACAGTGGAGCGGGGCAGGCCGACCGATTCCTGATTCCGGCGCTCGTCCGCCGCGTGCACGCGATGCGTGGCTCTGCCCCGGCGGGCGTTCTGGCCATGGGCAACACGTCCACAATCCGCGATTTTCTGCACGTGGACGACGTGGTTGCCGCATACATTGCACTCGCGGAACGCGGCGCTGCCGGCGAAGCCTACAACGTGGCGAGCGGAACCGGCGTCGCGGTCGACGCCGTCGCGCGCCGTGTGCTTGCCCTCATGGAGGTCGACGCGAAATTGGAGGTTGATCCCGCACTCGTCCGTCCGGTCGAGGTGCCCATGCTGGTTGGCGACGCGAGGAAGGTGCGCGCGGCCACCGGTTGGGCGCCGCGACGTTCACTCGACTCCATCATTGAAGACGTGATTCGTGCCGCGCCGCTCTGATCTCCACCGGATTCTGCTGATCGGCTCGGGGCCGATCATCATCGGCCAAGCCGCCGAGTTCGACTACTCGGGAACGCAAGCGGCGAAAGCGCTGCGCGAGGACGGGTACGAGGTAATCCTCGTGAACTCGAATCCGGCGACGATCATGACCGATCCCGAGATCGCGGACCGGACCTACATCGAGCCGGTGACGCCGGACATCGTCGAGCAGGTGATCGAGCGCGAACGGCCGGACGCGCTGCTGCCGACGATGGGTGGACAGACGGCGCTCAACGTGGCGATGGCGCTGTCGGAGCGCGGGGTGCTCGAGCGGTACAACGTGGAGCTGATCGGGGCCGACGCGCGCGCGATCCAGCTGGCGGAGGACCGCGAACTGTTCGCGAACGCGATGCGGCGCATCGGGCTGAGCGTGGCGCGCGGCGGGATCGCCCGCACGTGGGACGACGCGGAGGCGCTCATCCCGGTGGTCGATTTCCCGGCGATCATCCGGCCGTCGTTCACGTTAGGCGGCACGGGCGGCGGCGTGGCGTTCAATCGCGACGAGTACGAGGAGATCGTGCGCCGCGGGCTCGATCTCTCTCCCGTTAGGCAGGTGCTGATCGAGCGCTCGGTGCTCGGCTGGAAGGAGTTCGAGCTCGAGGTGATGCGCGACCACGCCGACAACGTGGTGATCGTCTGCTCGATCGAAAACCTCGATCCGATGGGCGTGCACACGGGCGACTCGATCACCGTGGCGCCGGCCATGACGCTCACCGATCGCGAGTATCAGACCATGCGCGACGCGGCGGTGGCGGTGATTCGCGAAATCGGGGTCGCCGCGGGCGGCTGCAACATCCAGTTCGCGGTCAATCCCGCCGACGGCGAGATGCTGGTGATCGAGATGAATCCGCGCGTGTCGCGGTCCTCGGCGCTCGCATCCAAGGCGACGGGATTTCCGATCGCGCGCATCGGCACCAAGCTCGCGGTCGGCTATCGGTTGGACGAGATCACGAACGACATCACGAAGACGACGCCGGCGTCGTTCGAGCCGGTGCTCGACTACGTGGTCGTGAAGTGTCCGCGGTTCGCCTTCGAGAAGTTCGCGGCGGCCGATCCCCGTCTCACGACGCAGATGAAGTCGGTGGGCGAGGCGATGGCGATCGGGCGCACGTTCAAGGAGGCGCTGCAGAAGGGACTGCGCGCGCTGGAGACGGGCCGGGCGGGCTGGGTGATCGGCGCCACGCTGCAGGACGACCGGCTGAGCGACGATTCGTTGGACACGCTGCGGGGCGCGCTGCGCCAGCCGACGCCGGAGCGGATTTTCCAGGTGAAGCGGGCGCTCGCCGCCGGCCTAACCGTGGCCGAAGTCGCCGAGCACTCGCGCATCGACCCGTGGTTCCTCAATCAAATGATGGAGCTTATCGAGGCCGAGCGTGATTACGCGGCGCTTCCGTCGGTGGATGCATCGGCCCTGCGCCGGATGAAGCGGCTCGGGTTCTCCGACCGGCAGCTCGGCGCGCTGCGCGGCGAGACCGAGCATGCCGTGCGCGCCCAACGGTGGGCGGCGGGCGTGCGGCCCGTCTACAAAATGGTCGACACGTGCGCCGGCGAGTTCCCATCCGCCACGCCCTACCTCTATTCGAGCTACGACGAAGAGAGCGAAGCGCCGCCCACCGGCCGCCGGTCGGTGGTGATTCTGGGCAGCGGGCCCAACCGCATTGGCCAGGGCGTCGAGTTCGACTACTGCTGCGTGCGCGCGGTGATGGCGCTGCGCGAGCGGGGATTCGAGACGATCATGATCAACTCGAATCCGGAGACGGTGTCGACGGATTTCGACACGTCGGACAAGCTGTACTTCGAACCGTTGACGTTCGAGGACGTGCTCGAGATCGTGGATCGCGAACAGCCGGTGGGCGTGATCGTGCAGTTAGGCGGCCAGACGCCGCTCAAGCTCACGCGGGCGCTCGAAGCGGCCGGCGTCGCGATTCTCGGCACGTCACCCGATGCGATCGACATTGCGGAGGACCGGCGCCGCTTCGAGGCCATCGCGCGGGCGACGGGCGTCAACCAGCCGGAGAGCGGCACCGCCACGCGCCTCGGCGAGGCCGTCGCCATCGCCGCCCGCATCGGCTATCCGGTGCTCGTCCGGCCGTCGTACGTGTTAGGCGGACGCGCCATGCAGATCGTGTACGACGAAGCGACGCTGCGCGAATACTTCGACCGCGCCGCCCGCGCGTCCGAGGACCGGCCGGTGCTCATCGACCGGTTCCTCGAGGACGCATACGAAGTCGACGTCGACGCGATCTGCGACGGCGAGCGCGTCGTAATCGGCGGCGTGATGCAGCACATCGAGGATGCGGGCATCCATTCGGGCGACTCGGCGTGCGTGCTGCCGCCGTACATCATCGGCGAGGCCGACCTGGCCGCGATGCGCGAGCACACCGTTGCGTTAGCCAAGGCCCTCGGTGTCGTGGGACTGATCAACGTGCAGTTCGCAATCAAGGATCGCACGGTGTACGTGCTCGAGGTGAACCCGCGCGCCAGTCGCACGATTCCGTTCGTGTCGAAGGCCATCGGCGTCCCGCTCGCCTCGCTCGCCGCGCGCGTGATGCTCGGGGAGTCGCTGTCAGCGCTGGGATTCACGGACGAGGTCGTTCCGCCGTACGTGTCGGTGAAGGAAGCCGTATTCCCGTTCAGCAAATTCCGCGAGTCCGACCCGGTGCTCGGCCCCGAGATGCGATCGACCGGCGAAGTGATGGGCATCTCCGATTCGTTCGGCAGCGCATTTGCCAAGGCGCAGCTCGCCGCGGACAACGGCCTGCCGCTCGAGGGCTCGCTGCTGATCACGGTGAACAATTCGGACAAAGCGAACGTCATTCCGATCGCGCGCCGCTTTCAGGAAATGGGATTCCGTCTGCTCGCCACCACCGGCACCGCGAAATTTCTCCGCGCACGCGGCATTCCGGCCGAGCGCGTGTTCAAGGTGCACGAAGGGCGGCCGCACGGGATCGATCTCATCGTCAACCGGCAGGTGCAACTACTGATCAACACGCCGCTCGGAAAACATTCGCAGCGCGACGACTATTCCATGCGTCAGGCCGCCGTCGCGCACCGCGTGGCGTACACCACAACGCTCTCGGCGGCGTCCGCCGCGTGCGACGCGATTCTCTCGTTGCGGTTCCGCCCCCCGCGCGTCCGCTCCCTGCAGGAATGGCACGAGCTCGTGCGCGCTGACGCCGTGACGGCGGATTGACGCCGCGAGCGGGCGTCGACACGTTGTTAGACGTCGTCCGACGATGCGGTGGGCCGCCGCCGGCACGTCTCGACTTCGGCGCGACGCCTGCCAGACCCGCTCCTCGAACCTCCTGTTGAACCGACATGCCAGTCCCATTGCTCGACCTCCGGGCGCAGCACGCGCAGATCAAGGACGAAGTCGTGCGCGCCATGATGCAAGTCGTCGACGACCAGCTGTTCATCCTCGGGCAACCGGTCGAGCGTCTCGAGCGCGCGGTTGCCGCGCTGTCGCACACGAAGCATGCGATCGGATGCGCCAGCGGGACCGACGCGCTGCTGCTGGCCTTGCGCGCACTGGACATCGGTCGCGGCGACGAGGTGATCACGACGCCGTTCACGTTCTTCGCCACGGCCGGCACCATTCACAACGTGGGTGCGACGCCGGTGTTCGTGGACATCGATGCATCGACGTTCAACATCGCGACGCCCGATGCGGCCGCGGCGGTCACCAGCCGGACGAAAGCCGTGGTCCCGGTGGACCTGTTCGGCCAGATGTCGCGCATCGAAGAGCTGGCCGCAGCGATGCCTAACGTACCGCTCATCGAGGACGCGGCGCAGACGATCGGCGCGCGCCGCCGCATCAACGGCACGTGGGTGATGGCCGGCGAGCGGGCGACCATCGGCACGTTCAGCTTCTTCCCGTCCAAGAACCTCGGCGGCTACGGCGATGGCGGAATGATGGTCACGCAGGACGACGAGATCGCGACGCGCCTGCGGCGCTTGCGCGTCCACGGCGGCGCCACGCAGTACTTCCACGACGAAGTCGGCTACAACAGCCGCCTCGATGCGCTGCAAGCGGCGGTGCTCGAGGCGAAGCTCCCGCACCTGGCGGACTGGAGCAGCAAGCGGCGCGAGCACGCGGCATACTATGATCGCGCGTTCGCCGATGTTCCGGAGATCCGCACGCCGACCATCGACGCGGGCAACGAGTCGATCTACAACCAGTACACGGTGCGAGCGGATCGGCGCGACGGGCTGCAGGCCTATCTCAAGGGCAAGGGCATCGGATCGGCGATTTACTACCCGCTGCCGCTCCATCTGCAGCCGTGCTTCACGTACCTCGGCTATCGAGAAGGATCGTGTCCCGAGTCGGAGCGCGCGGCGCGCGAGGTGCTCTCGCTGCCGGTGTATCCCGAGCTCGCGCGGTCCCAGCAGGACGAAGTGATCGGAGCCGTTCGCGCCTTCTATGGCCACTGATCCGGTGGTCGCCCAACGCGCGCCGGCAACGGAGCGCGTGCTGGGGTGGTTGGCGTCGAAGGCGCTCCGCTACCGGCGCCTGATGGTGGTGACGACGCATCTGGTGCTGGTGGTGGCCAGCTACTGGCTCGCGTTCGTGCTGCGCTTCGACCGGATGATTCCGCGGGCGTACTGGTCGTTGTTCGTGACGACGCTCTGGCCGCTGCTCATCTTCCGGTTAGGCTCGTTCGCCTTTTTCCGGCTCTACAGCGGGTGGTGGCGATACGTCGGCATGCGCGACATGGTGGCGCTCGTCAAGGCGATCGCCATCAGCAGCGCGCTGTTCACGGCGTTGCTGGTGTTCACGGGGCAGGCGTATCAGTATCCGCGCTCGGTGATCGTCATCGACGCGGTGCTGACGCTCTTCTTCATTGGCGGTGTGCGGTTCGCGCTGCGCGCGTTGCGCGAGAACCGGCGTCCGGCCACCGGCGGTCCGCGGCTGCGCCGCGTGGTGATCATCGGCGCGGGCGATGCCGGCGAGCTGCTGCTCCGCGAGATGCACAACAATCGCGGACTCGGCTACGTGCCCGTCGGCTTCGTGGACGACGACATCCGCAAGACCGGATTTCACATCCACGGCGTGCCGGTGCTCGGCACCACCGAGTCGTTAGGCCGGCTGCTGGAGACCAACGCGGCCGACGAGCTGATCATCGCGATCCCGTCGGCGACGCGGGAGCAGATTCAGGCGATCGTGAATCGCTGTTTGGCCACGCGGCTGCCGTTCAAGATTCTGCCGGCGATCGCCGCGCTGTCGGGCCGCGTGCAGATGAGCCAGGTGCGGCCGGTGCGGGTGGAAGACCTGTTGGGCCGGGATCCGGTGGACCTCGATTCGGCGGTCGTGCGCGGCGCCATCGCCGGACGGCGGGTGCTGATCACGGGCGCCGGCGGGTCGATCGGCGCCGAGCTGGCGCGGCAGATCGCGACGTTCGATCCGGCGTCGCTCACGTTGATCGAACGGTCGGAGAACGCGCTGTTCCTCATCGAGCAGGAGCTGCACCGCAAGCATCCGCAGCTCGACGTGCGCCCGGCCATCTGCGACATCTGCGAGAGCCCCGATGTGGCGCGGCTGTTCCGTGAGGCGCGTCCGGAGATCGTGTATCACGCCGCGGCGTTCAAGCACGTCCCGATGATGGAAGCGCACGTCTGCCATGCGGTGCAGAACAACGTCTTCGGCACGCGCAACATTGTCGAGGCGGCCGCGCAGTACGGGGCGACGTTCGTGCTGATCTCGACGGACAAGGCCGTGAGCCCGACGAACATCATGGGCGCCACGAAGCGACTCGCCGAGCAGCTGGTGCTGTCGCTGGCCGATTCACGCGCCCATCATTTTGTGGCGGTCCGGTTCGGCAACGTGTTAGGCAGCAACGGCAGCGTCGTACCGCTGTTCAGCGAGCAGATCGCCGATGGCGGACCGGTGACGGTGACGCATCCGGAAGCGACGCGCTACTTCATGACCATCCCCGAGGCGGTGCAGCTGGTGTTGCAGGCGTCGGCGCTGGATGAAGCGCGCGACCGGATCGTGATGCTCGAGATGGGCCATCCGATCAAGATCGTCGACCTGGCGCGCAACCTCATCCGGCTTTCGGGACTGGAACCGGATGCGGACATCCCGATCGTGTACACGGGGCTCCGGCCGGGCGAGAAGCTGCACGAGCAGCTGACGTCGGAAACCGAAGAGACGATGCCCACACGCTTCGAGAAAATCCGGATCGTGAAGACGGGCGCCTCGCGGTCGCTCGACCATCAGTTAGGCCATCTCTGGGATCTCGTCGTCGCCCGCGACGAGCGGGGCATCGTGCGCAAGCTGCAGGAGCTGGTGCCGGAGTTTTCACCGCAGGCGGCGCTGATCGCGCGGCTGCGCGAGCGGTCGTCGTCGCCGTCCGAGCCACGTCAATTCACCAAAGGAGCCTGACGATTCGCTCCGCGTTCGTCGTTGCCGCCGGCGCGCTGCTCCTCGCCGCCGGAAGCGCGCGTGTGGCCGCCGCGCAGCATCCGCTAGTCACGCTGCCCCTCGATGATCCCGCGTACGCCCAGCTCGACGGCCTGGTGGAGTTGGGCTGCGGCGCCGCGCGCGTATCCGCGTTCCGGCCGTTCATGGTGAAGGATGTGCGCGGCGCCCTGCGCACGGCCAAGGCCGAACCACGGTGTGCAGGCCGGGTGCTCGACGCGCTCGCCTCGCGGTTCCTCGCCGACAGCGTCGCGTCCGACTCGGCCGCCGCGGCGTCGTCGAACCGCGTGCGCTTCGGCGCGCTCGCATCGCTCCAGGCGACGGGCCTGGACAACGGCGAGATGTACCCGCTGTGGGACGACGTTCGCCCAACGGGACAGGGCACGCCGCCGGCCGTCGGGACGGCGCGGCTGCGCCTCTCGTTCGATGGCGGCCCGAACGTGGTCCTGGTGAGCGAGGCGTACGGCGAGACCGACAGCCGCAACGATCCGACGGTGCGCGCCAATCAATTCCGGCACACGTCCGGCGTCATCGATTTCAGCGAAGCCTATGCATCGGGCAAGTTGGGCCCGATCGTGCTCTCCGTTGGGCGCGGCCGCGAAGCGTGGATCGGCGATGGCACGGAGTCGCTCGTGCTCTCGGCGAACGGCCCTGCGTTGGACAAGATCACGCTCACGGCGCAGTGGTCGAAATTCGAGTTCAAGGCCCTCGTGGCCGAGCTCAACGACGTGGTGCTGTCGCCGGCCACCGACAGTCTGCCGGACAGCGTCGGGACGCAGCGGTACCATCGCATGATGGTGGCGCACGCGCTCACGTGGCGGCCGTCGCACAAGGTCGAGCTGACGCTCGGCGAGACGGCGCTCATTCCGCGCCAGGGCGGCGGGATCGCGCTCAACTTCGTGAATCCGTTGATGGTATTTCAGGTCACGCAGAACGACAAATCCGGCGACGTCAGCCAGGCCGGCGACGTGAACCTGACGGCGTTCGGATCGGTGCGGGCCAATCTCGACCGGTTCTCGCTGCAGGGCGATCTGCTCATCGACGACATTCAGATCGATGCGCAGGATCGGAAGAACTTTCCCGACTTGTTCGCCTGGAACGTGCGCGGGACCTACGCGTTGTCGCTGCCCGTGCCGGCGAATCTGGGGCTGCAATACCGGCGCGTGAGCGCGTTCACGTACCTCGAGTCGTTCTACACTGCGACGTGGCAGCAATACGATCAGCCGGTGGGGTCCGAGTTAGGCCCGGATGCCGACATGGCGCGGGCGTTCGCGGACGTGTGGCCCACAGGGAAGTTTCATGTGTCCGCCGGCATCGCCAAGTGGCGCCGCGGCGACCAGCGCATCAGCCAGCGTCCGCCGCCGGCCCGCTTCGGCCATGCCGGCGCGCCGTTTCCGTTTGCGAGCGGCGACACGCCCGACGTGCAGAGCGCGTGGATGGCCGACGCGAGCGTGCAGTGGCTCGACCCCATCGTGCCGCTCACACTGGTGGTGCAGGGCGCGCGCGTGACCAACGTGAACAACGTCGCGACGCCGGCCGGGACGTACGGGCGCGTGCAACTCATGGCGACGTACCGCTTCCGCTATCCCTGAGTCGGCGATGAAACCGCATCGCCGAGCGAGCGGGGAGCAGACGATCGGCGTGCCGCGGTATCTGTCGGCGGCCCTGCTGGCATCGCTGTGCGTGATCGTCGGCGTGATGTGGGACATCTCGTGGCACAGCACGATTGGCCGCGACACGTTCTGGACGCCGGCGCACATGGCGATCTACGCCGGCGGCCTCATCGCCGGGCTGTCGTGCGGCTGGCTGGTGCTCGCGACCACGTTTGGCGGCGCCGCGTCCCGCGGCGACACGGTGCGCTTCTGGCGCGTGTTCCATGCTCCGTTAGGCGCGTGGGTGTGCATCTGGGGCACGTTCGCGATGCTCACCTCGGCGCCGTTCGACAACTGGTGGCACAACGCCTACGGGCTCGACGTCCAGATCCTGAGTCCGCCGCACACGGTTCTCGCGTTGGGCATCGCCGCCATCCAGTTGGGCGCACTGCTCATGACGCTCGCGCTGCAGAACCGCGCCGGCGCCGCGGCGGCGCAGCGGTATCGCGTGCTGTACGCGGCCGCCGCGGGGCTGTTGTTCCTGAACGCGACGATCATGACCACCGAGTACCATCGGCGCGTCCTCATGCACACGCCGCAGTTCTACGTGGTGGCGTGTCTCGTGTTCCCGTTCTACCTGGTCACACTCGCCCGCGCGTCGCGGCTGCGATGGCCGACCACGTCCATTGCCGCCGTCTACACCGTCGTCATGCTCGCGATGGTCTGGCTCCTGCCGCTGTTCCCGGCCACGCCCCGGTTAGGCCCGATCTATCAGACCGTGACGCACATGGTGCCGCCGGATTTTCCGCTCCTCCTGCTCGCGCCGGCGTTCGTGCTCGATCTGATGTTCCAACGCGTGCCGGACACGCTGCGCGGCTGGCGTCTGGCGGCGCTGCTCGGCACCGTGTTCTTCGCCGTGTTCTTTGCCGCGCAGTGGTCATTCGGCTCGTTCTATAACTCGCCGGCGTCGGAGAACTGGGTCTTCGCCTCCACCAACTATTATTACGCGCTGCCCAAGACGTCGTACGCCTACCGGCACATCTTCCCGCCGGTGCGGCCGGCCAAGCTGGCCGGCGGATTGGCGCTCGCCGCCGGTCTCGCGGTACTGTCGTCGCGGCTCGGTCTGGCCTGCGGCGACTGGCTGCGCCGGGTGAAGCGGTGAGCCGCCCGCCGCTGCCTAACGGACTGGCGGCGCTGGCGGCGCTCGCCGTGCTGGTCATCGCCGGGGTCGGGCACGTCGGCAGTCCGGACGTCTACTTTCGCGGCGCGGCGGGGCCCTACGATGTCGGCGTGGTCAGCCGCCCGCCCGGTGTGGTGCCCGGTCAGCTCGATGTAGTAGTCCAGGTGTCCAACGAACCCGCCGCGCAGGTGACGGTGCAGCCGGTGTTGTGGGAGACCGGCGCCGATGGCGCACCGCCGCCAGACCTCGCAGCGCCGGTGCTGGGCGAAGCCGGGGCCTTCGCCACCCGGCTCTGGCTCATGACATCCGGCTCCTACTCGATTCGGGTCGTTGTCAGCGGCACGCGGGGCACGGGGACCGTCGACGTGCCGGTCGTCTCGGCGGCCACGCGGGAGCTGCCGATGTCGCCAGCGTTAGGCGCGCTGCTCCTCGCGCTCGGCGCCTTTCTCGTCTTCGGTTTGCTCTCCATCATCGGCGCCGGCGCTCGAGAAGCGACGCTCGACCCCGGCGTCCCGGTCGACGCGCCCCGCCGGCGACGCGCGCGCCTTGCGGTGTGCTCCGCGGCCGCGATCTTCGCGCTCGCGCTCCTGGGCGGCAACGCATGGTGGAACCACTCGGCCCGAGCGTATCGGCGCATCATTTACAAGCCGCTCGCGAGCCGCGTATCGCTCGCCGACTCCGGACGCGTCCTTCAATTCGTGATTACGGACAGCAGATGGAGGCAGCACGAAGAGACACCGCTCGTTCGCGATCACGGAAAGCTCGTCCACTTCTTTCTGATTCGTGCGCCGGGCATGGACGCATTTGCGCACCTGCATCCGGTGACGAGCGACTCCAACGATTTTCGCGTCGCGCTGCCGCCATTGCCTGCCGGGACATACCATACCTACGCCGACATCGTGCACCGGAGCGGCTACGCCGAGACGCTCGTCGACACCCTCGTCATCGGCGGGCAAGGCTCGCCCGCATTCTCCCCAACCGACTCCGACGATTCCTGGATCGTGAGCGGTGCGTTGACGGCGGCGTCGGATACCAGACGCGCCACGCTGGCCGATGGATCGATCATGAGCTGGGACCGTGGCGATACCTCGCTGGTCGCGAACGTGATCGCCCCGCTGCACTTCACCGTCACGGCGCCAGACAGTCGACCCGCGGTCCTGCAGCCCTACATGGGCATGTCCGCCCACGCAATGATCGCGCGCGATGATGGCAGCGTGTTCGTCCACCTGCATCCCATGGGCACGATTGCGATGGCGGCGCAATCGATTTTCAGTCGCGGCGGGGACAGCACCCGGGACGCACCTCTGCCAATGCCAATGACAAGCGCAACGCTGCCCGATACCGTGAGCTTCCCGTACGCGTTCCCGAAAGCCGGTCACTATCGGATCTGGGTGCAGGTGCGGCGCGCAGGGCGCGTGCTAACCGGAAGCTTCGACGCCCGCGTGCGATAGCTGCAGCCTCCCGACCGGTCTCTTTCGCGACCGAACGCTCCTGTCGCGTCCGGCGCTCTCTGCGTTTTGCTCGGCTTTCGCATTGCCCGACTCCCTGACCCCCGATAAGTTCAAGGGCTGGCAGCATATCGGCCAACAACCGAACCCAACAATATTTACATCGTGCGGATCACAGTCGTCGGGACGGGCTATGTCGGTCTCGTCGTAGGCGCATGTCTGGCGGAGACGGGTGGGGACGTCACCTGCGCCGACATCGACGAGCGAAAAATCAAAGGACTGAAGGACAACATCCTCCCGATCTACGAGCCTGGTCTCGAAGATCTGGTCGAGCGCAATCAAAGCCAGAAACGGCTCTCCTTCACCACGGACGTCGGCGGCGCCGTCAAAAACGCCGAGGTCGTGTTCATCGCCGTCGGCACGCCGCCGGATGAGGACGGGTCAGCCGACCTCAGACACGTCCTGAGCGTGGCCGACGTGATCGGCCGCAACATGGCGCGCGAAATGGTGGTCGTCACCAAGTCCACTGTGCCAGTGGGCACGGCAGACAAGGTCGCCAACGCCATCGCCAAGCACGCGAAGTTCCCGTTCCACATGTGCAGCAATCCGGAATTCTTGAAGGAGGGCGCCGCGGTCGAGGATTTCATGCGGCCCGATCGCGTGGTCCTTGGCGTGGACAGCGACTACTCGCGATCGGTGATGGCCGAGCTCTATGCGCCGTTTGTTCGAACCGGAAAACCGATTCTGTTCATGGACATTCCGTCCGCCGAGCTCACGAAGTACGCGGCCAACGGCATGCTGGCCACGCGCATTTCGTTCATGAACGAGATCGCGAATCTGTGCGAGAAGGTCGGCGCGAACGTGGACAACGTGCGAAAGGGGATCGGCAGCGATGTGCGCATCGGACCGTCGTTTCTGTTCCCCGGGCCGGGCTACGGCGGCTCGTGCTTTCCCAAGGATGTGAAAGCGCTGCTGCGCACGGCCAAGGAACGCAGCGCATCGGTCGCGGTGTTGAATGCCGTCGAAGAAGCGAACGAGCGGCAGAAGCACCGGTTGTTCGAGAAGCTGTCGTCGGTGATTCCGGATGGGTTGCGCGGCCGCAAGATCGCGGTGTGGGGGCTCGCGTTCAAACCGCAGACCGACGACATGCGCGAATCGCCCGCGTTGACGCTCATCGAATCGCTGCTCGAGGCCGGCGCCAGCGTGGTGGCGCACGACCCGGTGGCGATGCCCGAGGCGCGGCGCCGGTTAGGCGACCGCATCTCGTACGCCGAATCCAACTACGACGCGCTCGATGGCGCGGACGCGCTCGTCGTGGTCACCGACTGGAATCAGTTCCGCCATCCGGACTTCGAGCGCATCAGGGCCTCCCTCGCGCGTCCGATCGTCATCGACGGACGAAACCTCTATCACCCGGAGAAAATGGCGGCGTTAGGCTTCACGTACCGGTCGATCGGCCGCGGTCGCGAATGAGGGTGCTCATCACCGGAGCCGCGGGGTTTCTGGGCTCCCACCTGTGCGACCGCTTTCTCGCCGACGGCCATCAAGTGGTCGGCCTCGACAACTTCATCACCGGCCACGCCGACAACATCGCGCACCTCGTCGGCCAAGCGGGGTTCGAGTTCGTCCGCCACAACATCTCGACGTACACGTATGTCGCCGGCCCGCTGGACGGCGTGCTCCACTTCGCGTCGCCCGCCAGCCCCATCGACTACCTCGAGCACCCGATTCCAACGCTCAAGGTCGGTGCGTTAGGCACCCACAACGCGCTCGGCCTCGCGCTGGCCAAGCGGTCGCGTTTTTTCCTGGCGTCGACGTCCGAGGTGTACGGCGATCCGATGGTGCACCCGCAGCCCGAATCGTATTGGGGCAACGTCAATCCCGTCGGACCGCGCGGCGTGTACGACGAAGCGAAGCGCTTTGCCGAAGCCATGACGATGGCCTATCACCGGTATCACGGCCTCGACACGCGCATCGTCCGCATCTTCAACACGTACGGCCCGCGCATGCGGCCGCGCGACGGGCGCGTCGTGTCCAATTTCATCGTGCAGGCGCTGGCCGGCGAACCGATCACGCTGTACGGCGACGGCAAGCAAACCCGCAGCTTCTGCTACGTGTCGGATGAAGTGGAAGGCATCTACCGGCTCTTCATGAAGGGCGACAGCGATCCGATGAACATCGGCAACCCGGTCGAGTACACCGTACGCCAGTTAGCCGAGGTGGTCCTCGAGCTCACGGGAGCGAAGGTGCCGATCGAGGCGCGGCCGCTGCCGGTGGACGATCCCAAAGTGCGCCAGCCCGACATCAGTCGCGCGCGATCGATGCTGGGCTGGGAGCCAGCGGTGCCGCTTCGGGAGGGCGTCGCCCGCACCATTGAGTACTTCCGCTCGCTTGGCACCGAGCGGGTGGGCGCGCGTGGCTGAGCGCGTGCTGGTCACCGGCGCGGCAGGATTCATCGGCTCGCACCTGGTCGATGCGCTGCTCGCGCGCGGCGATCGCGTGTTAGGCGTCGACAATTTCGACGACTTTTACGACCCGGCCATCAAGCGCGCGAACATCGCCGGAGCCCGCTGCTCCTCGGCGTTCACCATGGCCGAGGCGGATGTGCGCGACCTCGCGGCGCTCGGCGCTGCGATGGACACGATCGAGCCCGACGTGGTCGTGCACATGGCGGCGCGCGCCGGCGTCCGCCCATCGATTGCCGCCCCCGCGCTGTATGCCGACGTCAACGTTCGCGGAACCGCCGCGTTGCTCGATGCCGCGCGTGCGCGCGGCATCTCGCGCGCCGTCGTCGCATCGAGCTCGTCCGTCTACGGGAATGCGAGCCGCGTCCCGTTCTCGGAGGACGATGCCGCGATCTCGCCGGTCAGTCCGTACGCCGCCACCAAACGCGCCGCCGAGCTGCTCTGTGAAACCTTCGCCGGACTCGAGCCGCGCCTTCGCATCGTGTCGCTGCGATTCTTCACGGTGTACGGACCGAGGCAGCGGCCCGATCTGGCGATCCACAAATTCGCGGCGCTCATCTCGAGCGGTCGTCCCATTCCGGTATACGGCGACGGGTCGTCGTCGCGCGACTACACCTACGTGACCGATACGGTGCAGGGGGTACTCGGCGCGATCGAGCGAACGCGCGATCCCGAGGTGCGGCACGAGGTCTATAATCTGGGCGAGTCGCAGACCACGACGCTCAGCGAGCTGATTGCCTTGCTCGAGGATGCGCTTGGTCGGAAGGCCATGATCGACAGGTTGCCGCCACAAGCGGGCGACGTGTCCTGCACGTTCGCCGATATTTCGCGCGCACGCGACACCCTGGGCTACGCGCCGGCGGTGCCGATCCGCGATGGCATTCCTCGTTTTGTCGCATGGTTTCGCGACACAGCGGGCCGCGGCGCTGCTGCGCTCCGGTGAACCGTCTCCTCGAATCCGGGTATGACACCGCCGTCATGTTTGTGAACGCGCTACGACGCACGCTCCCATTGGTCGCTCTCGCCGGCCTCGCTGCTTGTCACCGGCATCCGTTCATCCCGGCAAGCTTTCCCTCGAAGGAGGCGCTGTTCCAAGCGTCTCTGCAGCAGCTCAAGCTGCATCACTGGGGCAACGCGGAAAACGGATTCGAGAAGCTGACCACGGATCTGCCCGCGCGCGATCCGCTACTGCCCGCAGCCTTCTACTATCTTGGCGAGGCGCACACCGGGCAGAAGGAGTACATCCTGGCGGCGCAGGCGTATTCCCGCGTGCCGGAGAGCTTCCCGGAAGACACGCTCGCGGGACCGGCGACGTTCAAGACCGGCATCTCGTACGCGAAGTTGTGGCGCAAGCCATCCCTGGACCCGGACTACGGACAGACGGCCATCACGACGCTGCAGAGCTTCATCGCGGCGTACCCGGATTCGCCGCTCAAGCCGCGGGCGCAGAAGGAGATCGACCGCCTAACGGAGTGGCTGGCGATCAAGAACTACGACACCGGCATGTTCTATTATCGGCGGAAGGCGTACGATCCGGCGATCATCTACTTCAACGATGTCGAGCGCTTGTATCCGACGACGCAGCACGCGAAGCTGGCGCTCATCCAGCTGGTCAAATCGTACAAGCAGATCAAGTATCCGGAAGAAGTCGCGCAGACGTGTGCCACGCTCTACCAGAAATATCCGCGCGACCCGGATGTAAAGACGACGTGCGGACCACCGCCGCATCCGGCGACGGTCGCGCCGAAGCCCTGACCACGGTGCGACTGGGGCTCTTCGGCGGGACGTTCGATCCGCCCCACGTTGGGCATCTCCTTGCCGCGAGCGACGCGTACGACGCGCTGCACCTGACCCGGGTCGTGTTCATTCCGGCAGCGAGCCAGCCGCTCAAGCAGGGCGTGGTGGCGGCATCGCCGTCCGAGCGACTGGCCATGCTGCGGCTCCTCGTGGGAGAGGACGCGCGATTCGAGGTCGATCCGATCGAAATCGACCGGGGCGGGTTATCTTACACGGTTGACACGTTGGAGGCGTATGCAGCCCGGCACCCGGCGGTCGAGCGCATCCTGCTGATCGGCGAGGATCTCGCGGAGCAGATCGCCACATGGCATCGGTCGGAGCGCATTGCCGATCTGGCGCGGGTCATCGTGCTCTCGCGCGGGAGAGACGCCGTGGCGTCCGATGCGCGCGGCTCTAAATCGGCACTGCCGGTAGAGCGAGTGTCGACGCGTCGCGTGGATGTGTCATCGAGCGAGATTCGCGCGCGCGTCCGCGCGGGACTGTCGCTTCGCGGGTTCGTGACTGAAGCAGTCGCCGACTACATTCGGGCGGCGGCGCTGTACCGATAGAGGAATGTCCCCATGTTGAAGCCATTGCTCACCGCGGTCTTCGGCACGCGCCACGAGCGCGAGATGAAGCGCGTTCAGCCGATCGTGTCCGAGATCAACGAGCAGTACGAGCGCCTGCAGAAGGTCTCGGACGAAGAGCTGCGCGCCCAGACCGGCAAGCTGCGCGCCATGATCCGCGAGCGCACCTCCGAGCTCGAGGTCAAGGTGGCCGAGCTCAAGGAGCGCAAGAAGCTGACGGCGGATGCGGAGGAGCGCACGCAGATCGACGATGAGCTGAACGGCCCCGACGGCCGCGGCGGCGTCGAGGGCGAGCTCCACGAGGCGCTCAGCGAGGTGCTGGACGAAATCCTGCCCGAGGCGTTCGCTACGGTGCGCGAGGCCGCGCGCCGTCTGTTAGGCACTACCGTGAAGGTGACAGGCCACGACATGACGTGGGACATGGTGCACTACGACGTCCAGCTCATCGGCGGCGTCGAGCTGCACCTCGGCAAGATCGCGGAGATGGCGACCGGTGAAGGCAAGACGCTGGTGGCGACGCTGCCGCTCTATCTCAATGCGCTCGCCGGCCGCGGCTCGCACCTCGTGACCGTCAACTCGTACCTGGCGCGCCGCGACTCCCAGTGGATGGGCCATCTCTACACGTACCTCGGCATGACGGTCGGGTGCATCGACGACACGGAGCCCAACACGCCCGAACGCCGCGCCGCATACCTGTGCGACATCACGTACGGCACGAACAACGAGTTCGGCTTCGACTACCTGCGCGACAACATGGTGCACTCGGTGGACCAGCGCGTGCAGCCGCCGCACTGGTACGCCATCGTCGACGAAGTGGACTCGGTGCTCATCGACGAAGCACGCACGCCGCTCATCATTTCGGGTCCCGTCGGCAACGAGAGCGACGCCGCGTACTTCGAGCACAACGCAGCGGTCGCCCGGCTGGTGCGCGCACAGACGGAAGACGCGAACCGGCTGGTCGGCGAAGCCGAAGAGGCCCTCGAGTCCGGCGACCGGCAAACGGCCGGCATGCGCCTGTATCAGGCCCAGTTAGGCGCGCCCAAGAACAAGCGCCTGCTCAAGCTGCTCGCCGAGGGCGCCGGGAACAAGCAGCTCGTGCAGAAGATGGAGCTGGATCACATTGCCGACAAACGGCAGTCGGCCAGCCGCCAGCAGTTCGGCGACATCGAAGAGCGTCTCCTCTACGTGCTGGATGAGAAGAACCACACCGTGCACCTCACCGATCGCGGCGTGGACTTCCTCTCGCCCAACGATCACGACGCATTCGTGCTGCCCGACATCTCGGAAGCGGTGAGTCGCATCGATCACGATCCGGACCTGTCGCCGCAGGAGAAGCTCGAGGCCCGCGCGAATCTCGACCGCGAGTACGCGATCAAGAGCGAGAAGCTGAACATCATTCATCAGCTGTTGCGCGCGCACGCGTTGTACGAGAAGGACGTCAACTACGTGGTGCAGGACGGCCAGGTGTTGATCGTGGACGAGTTCACGGGCCGCACGATGCCGGGCCGTCGGTGGTCGGAGGGCTTGCACCAGGCGGTGGAGGCCAAGGAAGGCGTGCAGGTGAAGGGCGAGACGCAGACGCTCGCCACGATCACCATCCAGAACTACTTCCGCATGTACGAGAAGTTGGCGGGCATGACCGGTACCGCGGAAACCGAGGAGACGGAATTCCACGAGATCTACAAGTTAGGCGTGTCCGTGATTCCGACGAACAAGCCGGTGGTTCGCGATGACCGTCACGATCTCATCTACAAGACGCGGCGCGAGAAGTACAACGCGATCATGCAGGAGACGGAGCGGCTGCACGGACTCGGCATCCCGGTGCTGATCGGGACGGTGAACGTCGATGTGTCGGAGACGCTGTCGCGCATGTTCCAGCGCGCGGGCCTCAAGCACAACGTCCTCAACGCGAAGTATCACCAGCGCGAGGCGGAGATCATCGCCGGCGCCGGCCAGCCCGGCGCGATCACCATTGCCACGAACATGGCCGGCCGCGGCACCGACATCAAACTCGGCCCCGGGGTCACGGAATCGCATGACTCGACGGTGAAGGATGCCGATGGCAAGGACGTCGAGATCGTGGAGCCGGGCGGCCTGCACATCATCGGATCCGAGCGCCACGAGTCGCGTCGCATCGACCGGCAGCTGCGCGGCCGCGCCGGCCGCCAGGGCGATCCGGGCGCCTCCCAGTTCTTCCTCTCGCTCGAAGACGACCTGATGCGGTTGTTCGGCTCCGAGCGCATCGCGAAGCTGATGGACCGGTTAGGCGCGCAGGAAGGCGAGGTGCTCTCGCACTCGCTGATCACGCGGTCGATCGAGCAGGCGCAGAAGCGCGTCGAGATGAATCACTTCCAGTCGCGCAAACGCCTGCTCGATTTCGACGATGTGATGAACCAGCAGCGCGAAGTGATTTACGCGCTGCGGTCGTTCGCCATGGAGGGCGGGGAAGAGCTCAAGGGCGAAGCGCTCAAGATGATCGACCGCGCGCTGGACCATCGGGTCGAGACCGCGCTGGCGACGGTGGAGAATCCCGAGGAGTGGGACTTCCAGCTGCTGCGGCAGGATCTCCTCATGCACTATCTCCTCATCGTCCCGCAGTTCGAGGAGGGTGCGGAGGGCAGGCCCGAGACGATTCCCGATGCCCAACAATCGGCGCGCGACGCGGGCCACGCGGCGTTTGACGCGAAGTTCAAGAGCCTGAACGAATTCGGCATGCAGCTGCTGTCGATCGTGATGCTCAACGTGCTCGACGAGAAGTGGAAGGACCATTTGTACGATCTGGACCAGCTGCGCGCGGCCATCCAGTACCGCGGCTGGGGGCAGACGGATCCGCTCATCGAGTACAAGAAGGAAGCGTACACGATGTTCGTCGATTTGATGAACGACGTGTACAACACGTTCACCGAGCGGTTCCTCCGCGCGCAGCTGGTGTTCTCGCCGCCGGAACCCGCGCCGCCGCAGCCGCCGCGGCCTAACGGAGGCGGGCCGCAGGGCGGATCGGCGCCCCCGGCGCGGCGGTACAATGCGTTAGGCATCCTCGAGGATGTGCCGGCCGAGGAGCCGGAGCCGGCGCAGAAAGCCGACGGCGCGGCGCCGGCCCCGGCTGCCGAACCCGCATCCGCTCAGCCGCCGCGCAAAGCGCCCACCATCGTCGGCGCCGGCCGCACGCGCACGTTGGGCGACAACAGCAAGCCAGCCAGCGTCGACTGGTCCAAGGTGCGGCGCAACGACCCCTGTCCGTGCGGATCAGGCCTGAAGTACAAGAAGTGCCACGGGGCCAACGTGTAAGGCGGACACGGCGCGGACAGCGACGGACGACACAGACCTTGAGGACTCGTGTGTCCGCGCGTTGTCCGCTTACGTCCGCGCTTTGTCCGCCCTTCTGCAAGCGTTCGGTCCGCTTCGCGAGGTTCCGGTGCGGGCTCGACCACCCAGACCGCCCATCTTCTGCGCCCTCAACCCGCGGCGCGGAGGTCGTGCATGTTGGAGCAGCCTGGCCGGGAATCTGCCAAAACGTTAAGTATTAAAGAGCTGCCACGCACCGAACGGCCGCGTGAGCGGCTCAAGCAGCACGGTGCAGGTGCGCTCAGTGTAAGCGAACTGCTCGCCATCGTGCTCGGCTCGGGCGCCGGCGGGCGATCGACGCTGGCACTCGCGCAGGATATTCTGACAAAGGTAGGCGGCTCGCTCCGACGCATCGCAGCGCAGCCCGTCGCGACGCTCACGGCTGGCCGCGGCATGGGACCTGCGCGCGCCATTGCGATACACGCTGCGCTGGAGTTGGGTCGCCGCATGGCGGACGAGGAGCGCGAAGAAGGCGCTCCGATGCGCTCGCCACGAGACGTGTTCGGCGCATTCGCCGGCCGACTCCAGGATCTGCCTGTCGAAGAATTCCACGTGGCCGTGCTCGATGCGCAACACCGCATGGAGCGGGACATTACGGTGACACGCGGGATTTTGAACTCGTCGCTCGTACATCCGCGCGAAGTCTTTCGAGAAGCCATCGCCGAACGCGCGGCGGCCATCATTCTGGTGCACAACCACCCGAGCGGCGATCCGTCGCCCTCGGTCGATGACCGGGTAGTCACGGAGCAACTCGTGTCGGCGGGACGTTTGTTAGACATACCGGTTCACGACCACGTCATCATCGGTCGCGGACGCTACGTCAGTTTCGCGGAGACAGGTTTGCTGTGACTGCAACCGCACTCAAGTCCGTCATTCCCGGCTGGGATCTCGCCGACGATCCGGCGCTCGATCGGCTCGATACCGAGCTGCTCACGCGCGCCTATCAGTTCGGCCGCCGCGCACACGAGGGACAGAAGCGCTCGTCTGGCGATGACTACGTCTCGCATTGCGTTGCCGTCGCCAAGATTCTCGCCGAGCTGCACCTCGATTCGATCACAGTCGCGAGCGGGCTGATTCACGATGTCGTCGAGGACACCTCGGTCACCGTCGACGACATCGAGCGCGAATTCGGCGTCGAGATGGCGCAGATCGTCGACGGCGTCACCAAGATCGGCAACATCTCGTTCCGCTCGACGCAGGAGCGGCAGGTCGAGAACTACCGCAAGCTGCTGCTCTCGATCGCCAAGGACGTCCGTGTCATCCTCATCAAGCTCGCGGATCGCCTGCACAACATGCGCACGCTGGACTATCTCCCCGAGGAGAAGCGTCGCCGCATCGCGCAGGAGACGATGGACCTGTACGCGCCGATGGCGCACCGCTTCGGTATGGCGCGGGTACGGTGGGAGCTCGAGGACCTGTCGTTCAAGCATCTCGAGTCGATCGAGTACAAAAAGTTGGCGAAGCTGGTGGCGCAGAAGCGCGGCGAGCGCGAAAAACTCATCGCGCAATTCGCCGAGCCGCTCGAGCGCGAGCTCAAGCGCGCGGGCATCGCGTCGGTCGATGTGGTCGGGCGGCCGAAGCACCTGTGGTCGATCTACAAGAAAATGAAGCAGCGCGAGAAGCCGTACGAGGAGATCTACGACCTCATGGCGGTGCGGGTGCTCGTCGACAGCGTGCCCGACTGCTATCACGCGTTAGGCATCATCCACGAAGCCTGGACGCCGCTGCAGGAGCGGATCAAGGACTACATCGCGCAGCCCAAGTCCAACGGCTACCAGTCGCTGCACACCACGGTGTTCGGACCGGGCCGCCAGTTGTACGAGGTGCAGATCCGTACGCGGGAGATGCACCAGACGGCCGAATACGGTATCGCCGCGCACTGGGTGTACAAGGAGAGCGCCGAAGGGCCGCGCCGCACGGACAAGTTCGACGAGCGCCTCGCGTGGTTCCGCCAGATTCTCGAAGCGCAGCTCGACGCCAAGACGCCCGACGAATTTCTCGAGCTGCTCAAGCTCGACCTGTACCAGGATGAGATCTTCGTCTTCACGCCGACGGGCGACGTGATCCAGCTGCCGAAGAACGCGACGCCGCTCGACTTCGCCTTCGCGGTGCACACGGAGGTCGGGCTGCACTGCCAGGGCGCGCGCGTCAACGGCCGCATCGCCCCGCTGTCGCGGCAGCTGCGCAACTCGGACACGGTCGAGATTCTCACCGCGCCGAGTGCGCGGCCGAGCCGCGACTGGCTGTCGCACGTGAGGACGGGACGCGCGCGCCACAAGATCCGGCAGTGGATCAAGCAGGAAGAGCAGAACACCTCGGCGAAGGTGGGACGCGAGATGCTGGACCGGGAAGTGCGCCGGCGCCACCTCACCCGTCCCGACGACGATGCGCTGAGCCGCGCCGCCAAGTCGCTTGGCCTAACGGACGCCAGGCATCTCATTGCATCGTTAGGCCAGGGCGACGTGCACGTGCTCCAGGCGCTCAAGGCCATCTACCCGGGCGTCGAAGCGCTCCAGGATGGCGCGGCGCCCTCCAAGTCGAGCGCGTTCGAGCGCCTCGTCGACCGCATGCGCGGCGCGTCGAAAGGCGTGCGCATCCAGGGCGTGGACGGCTTGATGGTGCGCTATTCCCAATGCTGCCAGCCCGTACCCGGCGACCCCGTCGTCGGCTATGTCACGCGCGGCCGCGGCGTGAGCATCCACCGAACGGACTGCCCGAACGTCCTCCTGCTCTCACACGAGCCGGAACGCCGCCTCGACATCGACTGGCAGGAAATGGATGGCGAGCTCTTCCTCGTTCGTTTGGCTCTCGAGGCGTCCGATCGCCGCGGCCTCTACGCCGACGTGGCGGAAGCCGTCACGAACAGCGGCACGAACATCAAGAGCATGGAGCTGCGCAGCGGTGACGGCGGCGGCGTGTCGGGATCGGTGCTGGTGGAGGTGGAGAACCTGACGCACCTGCAGAAGATCATCCGGGCCGTGAGGCGGGTGAAGGGCGTGACGGACGTGACGCGGCGGGAGCGGGTCGCTCAGGAGTGAAGGCGGACAAAACGCGAATACAGCCGGATTGAACAGACCGCTCCGCCTTCGGTGCAAAGCAATCCGGCGGTGTCAGCGCTTTGTCCGCCTTTCCCGAACAAATCCCGTCGAAGGCTACTATATTTAAGGCTTATGGCCGACTTCGCCCTCACCGCGCCCTTCGAACCCGCCGGCGATCAGCCGCGCGCCATCACCGAGCTCTCGGCGGGACTTCAACGCGGCGACCGGTTCCAGACGCTCCTCGGTGTCACGGGATCCGGAAAGACGATGACCGTTGCCAACGTCATCCAGGCGCACGGGAAGCCGACGCTCGTGCTGTCGCACAACAAGACGCTCGCCGCCCAACTGTACGGTGAGCTCAAGAGCTTTTTCCCGAACAACGCAGTCGAATACTTCATCTCGTACTACGACTACTACCAGCCGGAAGCGTACGTGCCGTCCACCGACACGTACATCGAAAAGGACGCGTCGATCAACGAAGACATCGACCGGCTCCGGCTGCGCGCGACGTCGAGCCTCATGGAGCGCGACGACGTCATCATCGTCGCTACCGTCTCGGCGATCTACGGGTTAGGCGACCCGGTCGAGTATCGCGAGCGGATGGTGCTGGTCAAGCGCGGCGAAATGCGCGGACGCGACGACATCCTGCGCGCGCTCGTCGGCATCCAGTATTCGCGCAACGACGTCGCCTTCGATCGGGGCACGTTCCGCGTGCGTGGCGATACTGTCGAGATCTTCCCGGCGTACGAGGAGCAGGGTGTGCGCATCGAGATGTGGGGCGACCAGGTCGAACGCATCTCCAAGATCGACATCGTCACCGGCCGCACGATCGCGGAGCTCGAGCGTGCTGCGATCTATCCGGCCAAACACTTCGTCACCTCGCGCGCCACCCTCGAGCGCGCGCTCGGTCTCATCCGAGCCGAGCTCGACGAGCGCCTCACGCTGCTCCGCGACGCAGGCAAACTGCTCGAGGCCCAGCGTCTCGAGTCCCGGACCAATTTCGACATCGAGATGTTGATGGAGATCGGGACCTGCGCGGGTATCGAGAACTATTCGCGGCACATTTCGGGGCGCGCCGAAGGCGAGCGGCCGGCGTGCTTGTTCGACTACTTTCCCGAGGACTTCCTGGTCGTCGTCGACGAGTCGCACGTCACGCTGCCGCAGATCGGCGGCATGTTCAACGGCGACCGCGCGCGGAAACTCACGCTCGTCGACTACGGATTCCGTCTGCCGAGTGCGCTCGACAACCGGCCGCTCATGTTCGATGAGTTCTTGTCGCTCACGCCGCGCGCGATCTTCGTGTCGGCCACGCCCGGCGAGCTCGAGCTGCAGCTCTCGGAAGGCGTCGTCGTCGAGCAGATCATCCGCCCAACTGGACTCATCGATCCCGAAATCCAGGTGCGCCCGGTGCGCGGACAGGTGGATGACCTGCTGCACGAGATCCGGCTGCGCGAGCAGCGCGGCGAACGCGTGCTCGTCACCACGCTCACCAAGCGGATGGCGGAAGATCTCACCGACTATCTGCAGCAGATGGGCGTCCGCGTGCGATACATGCACTCGGACATCGATGCCATCGAACGCATGGAAATCGTGCGCGGTCTCCGGTTAGGCGACTTCGACGTCCTCGTCGGCATCAACCTGTTGCGCGAAGGCCTGGATCTGCCGGAGGTGTCGCTCGTGGCGATTCTCGACGCCGACCAGGAAGGCTTCCTCCGCAGCGATCGCTCCCTCATCCAGACCGTGGGCCGCGCGGCGCGCAACGTGGCGGGCACCGCCATTTTCTACGCCGACCGGATGACCGGTTCGATGCAACGGTGCATCGACGAGACGCGCCGCCGCCGCGAATTGCAGATGGCGCACAACGTCGAGCACCAGATCACCCCGCGCAGCGTGGTCAAGAGCACGGAGCAGGTTCGCTTCATCACCCGCGTGGCCGATGCGCGCGGCGAACGTGAGACCCAGCGCCGCGTCGCCGAGCGCGTGTCGACTTACGAGAAGGAAATGGATGTGGCGGCGCTCGTGGCGATGCTCGAGCAGCAGATGAAAGAAGCGGCAGGCCAACTGGACTTCGAAGCCGCCGCGGCGCTGCGCGACCAGATCTTCGAGCTCCGGGCGAAGATGGACGGCAACGTGGCGCGCCGCGCTGGGGGACTCGACCGTCTGCGGGCGGCGCGGTGACCACGCCGCCACATCACCACGTCGTGCCTGAGGGGGCGGCGCGCGGGCGTATCGCGCTGACGCGCGATGAGCTCATCGCATGGGGCAAGGATTTCGGCGCATCGGCGCGACCGCCGCTCGTCGTCGCCATCTCGGGCGACCTCGGCGCCGGCAAGACGACGCTCGTGCAAGCCATCTGCGCCGGCGCCGGAGTTCGCGAGCCGGTCACGAGCCCGACGTTCGCGCTCGTGCACCGCTACGCGGGCGCCACCGCTACGATCTACCACCTCGATCTCTACCGGTTAGGCACGCCGGCCGAGCTCACCAACATCGGATGGGATGAGCTCGTGAGCGCACATGCCATCGTGCTCGTCGAGTGGCCGGAGCGGGCGGGCAGCCGCCTTCCGGCCGACGTCGTGCCGATCGATCTCGAATACGACGCCCGCGACTCCGAGCGCCGGCTGCTGCTCGCCGGGTGACACGCGCGCTGACGCTGGCGCTGGACGCCTCGACTCACGCTGGAACGGTGGCGCTCCTCTCTGGCGCCGAGGAGCTTGCCGCCTCCGAGGTGGCGATGCGCAACGTCGGACGCGAAACGCTCCTTCCAGCCATCGTCGAGTTGCTGCGCACGTCGGGAGCTACGCTCGACAACGTTGCGCGCATCGTGTGCGGCAGCGGCCCCGGAAGCTTCACCGGTCTGCGTATTGCGGCGTCGATAGCAAAAGCGCTCGCGTTCGGTGACGGTGCAGCGAGGATTCCGTTTTATGGCGTGTCGTCGCTGTTGTTGATCGTCGCGGGCAATGATGTCGCGCGGCGGCCAGGACGCTATGTCGCCGTGCTCGACGCGCTCCGCGGCGACATGTACACCGAAGCGTTCGAGGTGGATGACCAATGCGCCATCGGTGAGATCGATGGGATGTCCGTCCAACCGCGCGCACACATTGAAGCGTACGCCTCGCGATTCGGCGCGCGCCTGGTCGGACCGGATCAGGCAGGCCACCTCACGCCGCACGCCCGGGGAGTCGCCCGCGTGCAACCGCTGATCGATGCCGGTGGACCCGCCGATCTCGCGACGTGGGAGCCGAACTACGGTCGGGCCGCGGAGGCGCAGGTGAGGTGGGAGCAGGCACATGGACGACCGCTGTACGCTCGGTGATCGCAATGTGGCCGCTCCCCGAATCCCGCGATGCCGTGCGCATTCGTCCCGCGAGGGCGAAGGACATCGCTCGGGTCGTCGCGCTCGAGACGGAAGCGTTCTCCGACGCGTGGACGTGGGCATCGTTCGAAAATTTGTTGGGCGATCCGCGGGCGCTGTTTGCCGTCGCGTACGATGATGATGGGCTCGTACACGGCTATGTCGTCGCCTGGTACATAGTGGACGAAGGCGAGATTGCGAACCTCGCGGTCGCATCGACGTCGCGCAGGCGGGGCATTGGCGGCTCGCTGCTCGATGCCGCGCTCGATGAGGCGCGCACCCGCGACGTGACGTCGGTGTATCTCGAGGTGCGGGACTCGAACGAGGTGGCGCGCGCACTGTACGCGTCGCGTGGGTTCGTGCAGGTGATGCGCCGCCGACGCTACTATCGCACGCCGACCGAAGATGCGCTCGTCCTCAAACTCGACTTGCACCAACCGCGGACGCATGCTCCGCGATGATTTGCACCACCTCGCGTTCGTTTGCTGGCGACTCAATCGCTGGCTGTCTATACTGTCGTCCGCGAGTGATCACGCCATCTGCCAGGAGGCCTTGTGAGTCGAAGCTTGAATAAAGTCACGTTGATCGGAAACCTCGGCGCCGATCCTGAGGTGCGGTCCACGTCCAACGGAAGTCGCGTGGCAACGTTTTCACTCGCCACCAGCCGGAGCTGGAACGGTCCGTCGGGTGATCGGCAAGAGAAAACGGAATGGCACCGTTGCGTCGTTTGGAATTCAAAGGTGAGCCAACTGGCGGATATCGTCGAGCGCTACCTCAAGAAAGGGGACAAGGTCTACGTCGAAGGGCGCATCGAGTATCGCCAATGGCAGGACAAAGAAAATCAGACGCGCTACATGACCGAGATCAACGTTCGAGAGATGATCATGCTCTCGGGTCGCGGCGGCGCGAACGCCGACGGCATGGAGGGCGAGGCGCCGGCGCGCAGTCGAGCGTCCGCGGATCGGTCGCGCGGCGCGGTGGCCGGATCATCGGCGGCCTCAGGCAGTGGCACTGGAGAATTCGAGGATTTCAAGGGCTCGCTCGAAGAGGAAGACGACGATCTTCCGTTCTGACCGAGTGCATTCGGTCAGCCGTGACTCGGACGTATCCGGTGCGTCTCACTAGCGAGGAGCCGGGCGCGCCAGACACGCCCGGACTTCCTCATCGCTCCCGCTGGTTCTCGCACCGATCATGAGGCGTACATGCGTCCGTTCACGCACTCCGCAGCTCATGGGCAGTCGGCCATGCGCCCGAACAGTCGTGCTGGCTGGTTAGTCGCGCTGCTCGCCGTCGCGGCCGTATCAACGGCGCTGTCCGCCCAGCAAGATTCCACCTCGCAACCAGCTCCGGCGCCGCAAACGCCGCCCGCGCAGTCGCCGCCGGTGGATACGCAGGCTGCCTCGCCCGCAGACACGATGACCAAGCCGGCAGCTGTCGTGGCGCCCGCGGCATCCGACACCACGCAAGCGTCGAATCCCTCGGACTCTACTCAGGGCGCACAGACGCACACGGTCAAGAAAGGCGACACGCTGTGGGATCTTTCCCAGACGTACCTGAACGATCCCTTCTTGTGGCCGGAGATTTATCGCATCAACACGACCATCGTCCGTGATCCGCACTGGATCTATCCCGGCCAGGTGCTTCACATCCCCGGCGGTGTTCAGAACGTCGCCGCCGATCCGGTCGATCAAATGGAGCCGCGCTTCCAGCCAGAGCCGGTGCCGATGCGCTCGGGCGGCCCAACCGTGTTCCGCGAGGATTTCAGGAAGCGGTTGACCGGCGGCAACCATCTCGAGCCGACATCGATCGAGTATGCGCACACGCCCGTACGTGTCGGGGAGTTTTACGCCGCGCCGTGGTTGGACGCAGTGGGTGGGCCGAAGGCGCAAGGCAAGCTCGTCGCCACTGCTGATATTCCGGGCATCGCCAAAACACTCGCGGTCGCTGAGCGCCTCGGTCCCGAATCGCGCGCCTATATCACGCTGCCTGCCGGCGTCGTCGCCGCGAAGGGAGATCGCCTGGTGGTGTTCAACCGCGGCCCGACACTCATCGATGGCGGACAAGTCATGCAGCCCACAGCCATCGTTCAGGTCGAAGCGACGGACAACGGCGGCGAAGCCACCACGGTGCGCATCATTCAGCAGTACGACGAAGTGCTCATCGGACAGGGCGTCATGCCGCTCGATCGATTCAACATGTCGACTGACGCGCACGCTGCACCGCTGCAGCTGGGCCCACAGGCCCGTGTGATTTTCATCCCGTCGCGCGCCGTGCTTCCGACGGTCGGCTTTTACATAATCCTGGATGCGACCACCAAAGACGGCGTCAAGCTCGGCGATGAATTCACGCTGTATCGTCCGCGCGAGAAAGCGACGGTTCCCGGCACGACAGACCAGGTGACGCTGCCGGAGGAACCGATTGCGCTGGCGCAGGTGGTCAGGGTGACGGACCACGGCACCACCGCAATTATTCTCGACCAGCGTCAGCCGTCGATCAAAATCGGAACGCCTGCACGCCTCACCGCGCGCATGCCGTGATCGATTCCCTCGCCGTGCACGAGCACGGCACGATCGCAGGATGAAGGTGACGGGGAAGGCGCGCGCGCGCCTTCCCCGTCTGCGTTTTTTGCGGGAGAAAACCGGGACGCCCATGTACGGATCTGCCTGATCCTCAGTAGATTACGCACCGACATGATCGCCCTCGCGCACGCCGTCGCCATCGTGCTGTATCTCGCTGCTGCGGGATTGGCGGCCATTCCGTTTGCTCGCCCAATTCGCGCTCCAGTGCGCAGCGTCGTCTGGGTTCTGGCGGCCGGCATCGCCATTCACGCGGCGGCGCTGGTCCAGTTCGTCCGCATTCACGACGAACCGCCGCTCACCGGCCTCGGTCCCGCGCTGTCGTTCGCGGCGTTGCTCGTTGCCGTCACGCTGCTCGTGGTCGAAGTACTCGCGCGCGAAGTCAGCCTCACACTGTTTGCGGCGCCACTCGCCGCGCTGCTCACGGGGTTTGCATCGCTCGCCGGCATGGTTCCCGGACCGGAGGCCAACGGCATGCGCGGCGTGTGGCTCACGTCGCACATCGCGCTGAGCTTCCTCGGCATCGCAGCGTTCGCGACCGCGGCGGCGGCAGGCGTCATGTACCTGGTCGAGCGGCGCGAGCTCAAGTCGCGGCGATTCGGCGCGATCTTCCGGTTCTTCCCGCCGCTCGAGACGCTGGATCGCGTGAATCACGTAGCGGTGGTCGCCGGCTGGCTCGCGCTCACGGTGGGCATCGGGCTCGCGTCGAGCTACGCGCTCGAGTACCGCACGGGACACGCGATCAAAATGGTGTGGGCGTACAGCGCCTGGCTCGCGGTCACCGCGCTGACCATCGGCCGTGTGGTTCGCGGATGGTCTGCGCACCGCGCGGCGATGCTCACCAACCTCTTGTTCGCCGGCGTGGTGGTGCTCTACATCGCGTTCCGCATGATCGACCCGCTCAAGGGACGCTTCCTGTGAGCGCGTATCCGATCGCGCTCGACGGCGCGCGGGTGGACGCCGTGATCGTCGGCGGCGGCAACGTGGCGGAACGGAAAGCGCGGGCGCTGCTGGACGCGGGAGCGCGCGTGCGCATCATCGCCGTCGAGCCCGGCGCCGGCGTGCGTGCGTTAGGCAGCGAGCGGTGCACCATCGAGGCGCGCCCGTTCGCGCCGGCGGACCTGTCGCCCAACGTCGTCCCGGGCCGAACCACCCTTGTCGTCGCGGCCACCGATCGCGCCGACGTCAACGTGCGCGTCGCGGACGCGGCCCGTACGTTAGGCATGTTGGTGAACCTCGCCGACGATCCCGGCGCCGGCACGTTCATCACGCTGGCTACGCACCGGGCGGGCGACCTCGTGGTGGCCGTCACGGCGGGCGGAGTGCCTGGCGTGGCCGCGCGCGTGCGCGACGCGATTGCGTCCCGGTTCGACACGCGATATGCCGCCGCCGTGTCGGCCCTGGCGCGACTCAGGCGGCGGCTGCTGGATGCGGGCTCGCGGGACGAATGGCGCAGCGCGTCGGCGTCGCTGGTCGGCGATACGTTCTGCGACGCCGTCGAGAGCGGGCGGTTCTCGCAGGAGCTGGCGGCATGGCGCTGATCCTGGCCGGCCTGAGCCACCACACCGCGCCGATCGACGTGCGCGAAAAAGTGGCCGTCTCGTCGCACGAAACGCCGCGCGTGCTCGAGGAGCTCGCGCAGATCACCTGCGCCAGCGAGATCGCGCTGCTCTCGACGTGCAACCGCACCGAAGTCTACGTCGTGGAAGGCGACGCGCCCGCCGCGCCGGGCATCTGGGCGCACCTGTCGCGCCGGTTAGGCGGAAGCGCGGACGCGGCGTCGTATGGATACGTGCGGCGCGATCGTGAAGCCGTCGCGCATCTGTATCGCGTGGCATCCGGCCTCGACTCCATGATCCTCGGCGAAGCGCAGATCCACGGACAGGTGCGCGATGCCTGGGAGGCGAGCCGCAGTACGTCGCGCGCGATCCTCAATCGCCTCTTCCAGTCGTCGCTGCTCGTCGCGTCGCGCATCCGCACCGAGACTGCGGTTGGCCGCGGGGCCGCATCGGTGAGCTCCGCCGCCGTGCAGCTGGCCAAGAAAATCTTCGGCTCGCTCAGCGGACGCCGCGCCATGGTCCTTGGCGCCGGCGACATGGCCGACCTCGCCCTCCAGTGCCTCGTGAGCGAAGGAGTCCGCACCGCGGTCGTGGCGAACCGGACGCACGAGCGCGCCGTGTCCCTCGCCGAGCGGCACGGGGGAGAAGCGTTGCGCTACGAAGACTGCTGGCCGAGACTCGCCGACGTCGACGTGTTGCTCTGCTCGACGGCGGCGCCGCACCCGATCGTCGAGCGCGCGCAGGTCGAGCCGGCGATGCGTCAGCGTGGCGACCGGCCGCTCTGCATCCTCGACATCGCCCTGCCGCGCGACGTCGCTGCCGATGTCGGCACGCTCGACAACGTGTTCCTGTACGACCTCGATGACCTCCGGTCTGTGGTCGCCAACAACATCGAACGGCGGCGACAGGAGCTCCCGAGCGCCGAGTCGGTGATCGCGGAAGAGGTGGAGCTGTACTGGCAATGGCTGGCCGGGTTGGCGGCCGTGCCGGTGCTCCGCACATTTCGTTCGCGGATGGACCGCGTGCGCGAAGACGAGCTCGCGCACGCTCTCAAGAAGCTCGCGCACCTTCCCCCGGATGACCGCGCGGCCGTCGACCTTTTTTCCCGAGCCCTGATGAACAAATTCTTGCACGAGCCCAGCGTGCGGCTGCGCGCGGCATCGGCGAACGGACACGGATTGGCGATCGTGGATGCGCTCCGATACCTCTTCGGGCTCGAGTCGTCGGACACCGAGGCGCCGTCGGATGACACGCCTAACGTAGAGAGCCGCTGATGGGGCGGCGGATCCTCATCACGGGCGGCGCGGGGTTCATCGGATCCCACGTCGCGCAGGCCTTCGTGGCCGCCGGCGACGACGTCACCGTTCTCGACAATCTCTCGACGGGCAAGCGCGACCAGGTTCCGCGCGACGCGACCTTCCACCAGCTCGACATCACATCGCCCGATGCGGCGCGCCTCGTGCGCGATGGCCGCTTCGATGTCCTCTGCCACCTCGCAGCGCAGATCGACGTGCGCAAGAGCGTGGCCGATCCGGCGGCCGATGCCCAACTCAACATCGGCGGCTCGCTCAACCTGCTCGAGGCAGTGCGCGCCTCGGGCAATGGCGCGCGGCCGCACACGCGATTCGTCTTCTCGTCCACCGGCGGCGCGGTATACGGCGACCTCGTGGAGCCGCCGACCTCCGAGACTTCGCCCAAGGATCCACAGTCGCCCTACGGCACGGCGAAGCTGAGCGTCGAATACTACATGGGATACTTCGCGCGCGTGCACGGACTCGACACGGTCGCGCTGCGCTATTCGAACGTCTACGGACCGCGACAGGATCCGCATGGCGAGGCCGGCGTGGTCGCGATATTCTGCGACCGTCTGCTCGATGGCATCGGGCTCACGGTGTTCGGCGATGGCAAGCAGACGCGCGACTACGTGTACGCCGGCGACGTCGCGCGGGCGAACGTGATGGCGGCGTCGGCAACCCTGCCGCCGGCGACGGCGCTCGACAGCCGCGCGTTCAACATCGGCACCTCCATCGAGACCGACGTCGTGCAGCTGGCGACGATGCTCAAGCAGGTTTCGGGCGGATCGAGTCCGGTAAAGCACGCGCCGGCGCGGCCGGGCGAACAACTTCGCTCGGCGATTGCGTTCGACAAGGCAGCGCGCACCTTCGGCTGGCGCCCCGCCGTCGCGTTAGGCGACGGGCTCCGCCAAACCTACGACTGGTTCAAGCAACGACGCCCGGAGGCACGCTCGTGACGGTTCTCGTTCCCGTAGTGGCACAGATCGGCGGCGCCATTCCCACGGCGCCCATAGACATGATCACGCACGCGTCGCTGGTGACGCAAATCGTGCTGGGCGTACTCGTGATTCTGTCGCTCGTCAGTTGGGCCATCATGCTGGCCAAATGGTGGGAGTTCCGCCGCACCGACCGCGTGGGCCGCACGTTCACGCGCGAGTTCGCGCGCGCGCCGGCGCTCGACACCGCCACCGGCATCGTCCGGCGGAGCCCGGCCAGTCCGTTCACCCGCGTGTTCTCGCGCGCCGTCAATTTTTTCGCCGAGATGAAGCCGGGCGCGCTGCGCGACGCCACGAGCTCGCCGCTCAGCGGCTCGCAGGTCGAGGCACTGCGGCTCGTGCTCGACTCGGAGACGTCGGAAGAGCGCGACCGCCTGTCGCACTTCATCCCCTGGCTGGCGACCATCGGTTCCGTTAGCCCGTTGATCGGACTGTTCGGCACCGTGTTGGGCGTCATCGACGCCTTCATGGGCATCGCGACGAAAGGATCCGGCAATCTCAGCGCCGTCGCGCCCGGCGTCGCCGAAGCGCTCACGGCCACCGCCGCCGCGCTCGCCGTCGCGATCCCCGCGGTCTTCGGGTACAACATCTTCGCGGCGCGCCTCAACCGGCTCGAGAACGAACTCGAAGGGTTCGGCACGGAGATCATCGCCATGATGGTGCGCGAGGGCCGGATCTAGATGTCGCGCCGCACGCGCGGGAAAGGCCTGCCCCTCAACGCCGACATCAACGTCGTGAGCCTCATCGACGTGATGATGCTGCTCATGGTGATCTTCATGATCACCGCGCCGATGATGCAGGGCGGGGTCGACATCGCGCTCCCGGTCGCCGAAGCGCGTCCGCTCGAAGCGCGATCGAGTCTCGTCGTGTCCATCGACCACTCGGGCCAGATCTACGTCGACGAAGACAAGTTCACCTACGCGGAATTCCGGTCGACGTTCAAGGCGCTCGCGTCGCAGCGCGGACGCAACGGGATCTACCTGCGCGCCGATCGCGGCGTGCCGTACGGCACGGTGGTGCAGGTGCTGGCGGTGATGCGCGGCGCCGGCGTGGGCGACGTCGGACTGGTCGCCCAACCCGAGGACATCACGAAGTGAGCGCCGCCGTGCGCAGCGAGCCCAGAGGCGCCCGACTCGGCGGTCCGTTAGGCCTGTCGGTCGCGCTGCATCTGGGGATCGTCGCGCTGTTCATCGCGATCCATCCGCACGCCTCGCCGTCGCTGCCGCCGATGTACCGCGTGAACATCGTCGCCGCACCGCCCGGGCCGCGCGCGGCCGGCATCGTCACCCCGACGCCGCCCACCACGGCGCCCGCGGAAAAGGCGCCGCCCGTGCCTAAACGAGCGGAGCAGCTGCAGAAGCAGATGCCCATGCCCGTGAAGACCAAAGCGCCGCCGCCGCGGAAGAAAACACCGCCCGCCACTCCGACGCCGGATGTGACGCCGGCCAAGCCAACCACACCGCCGGCGAAAGCAGGCGGCGGCCCCGAGGGAGGCCGCGGCACCGACGTCGCAAGCGTCCACACCGAAGGCGTCGATTTTCCATTCCCCGGATATCTCGAAAACATTGTGCGCCAGATCGCGCTGCGATTTCACCCCCCCGGGAACACCAACAACACGGCCGAGGTAATGTTCCTCATCCGCCGCGATGGGTCGGTCTCGGATTTCCGATTCGTGACGCGCTCAGGGAATTTCGCCTTCGACCTCGAATGTCAGGGCGCGGTCGATCAGGCGGCGCAGGTCAAGGCGTTCGGTCCGCTCCCATCCGGCTTCGCCGACGATGTGCTGCCGGTCATTTTCAGCTTCGACCCACGGGTGCTCCACTAGATGCAGCTCACGCAGCGACTGATCACGTGCGCCGCATTGACGGCGTGCCTCGGCGTCCCCGCGCGCGCGACCGCGCAACAGCAGGACACGACGCGCGGCGTGCGCATCGGCCTCACCTATCAGCCCGGTACGAAGCCGGGCGTCGTCGTGTTTCCGGTGAGCGGCGCAGGCGGTGATTCGCTCCAGGCCATCGTGTCGCGCGACTTCGACTACGGCGATCGCATCGAGGTCATCGGCGGCGATGCCGTGCAGGAAACGGCACGGCAGCAGGCGGCGAAGAACGCGGTGGACTTCACGATCTGGAAATCGCTGAGCGCAGCCGCGGTCGTACAGATCTCGGTGACGGGGAGCACCGCGCACGTGAACGTGTACGATGTGTCGGCGAAGAAGGTGGCGGCCTCGCACGATGTGCCGGTGTCCGGCGCGCCGAACACCGAGGATTGGCGCATGAGCGTGCACGCGATGGCCGATCAGATCGAGCAGTGGATCACCGGGGTGCACGGCATCGCGGCCACGCGCATCCTGTACGTGCGCGGCAATCGTATTTACGTTATAGACGCCGACGGGTTCGGCGAGCATCCCGTGAGTGAGCCGGGAACGGTCCTGGCTCCAGCGTGGTCGCCCGACGGACGGACCATCGCGTACAGCGAATTGGTGCGGAGCGGTTGGAACATCGTCATTCGCGATCTGGCGACGGGTCGCGAGCACAGCGTGACGACGACGCCCGGCGGACTGAACATCACGCCGGCGTTCTCGCCCGACGGGCAGTGGTTGTGCTACGCCCACGGCGACGAGAACGGGACCGATCTCTACATCGTGAGCGCGTCGGGCACCGGTGCGGCGCGGCGCGTCACGGTTGGGCGGGGGAGCGACAACGTGTCGCCGACGTTCAGTCCGGACGGCGCGCGGCTGGCGTTCACGTCTGGGCGGGCCGGACATCCGGAGGTGTACACGTCCGATGTCGATGGTTCTAACGTCGCCTTGTTGACGCCGTTCAACTTCGGCGACCAGAACTATCGCAGCAATCCCGACTGGTCACCCGACGGCCGTTTGATCGCGTTCCAGTCGCAGTTGGACGGACGCTTTCAGATCATGACGATCACGTTGCGGGACCAGACCGTGAAGCAGTTGACGAGCGAGGGGATCAACGAAGATCCCACCTGGGCGCCGGACGGGCGCCATCTCGCTTTCACGTCGTCGCGCACCGGCGTGAAAGAGATTTTCGTACTCGACGCCGAGTCGGGGCGCGCGCGGCAGTTGACCCACGATCCGGGCGCGAGGCTCGCGGCCTGGTCGCACTCGACGAGCGCACCGTAATGTTTCGCGCTGCACGGGATCACATCTCATCCGGGGGACTCCTCATGACTGGTAAGACCCGCCTCCTTCCGTTCCTGCTGCTCGCCGTGTCCGCGGCCGTGGCGTGCTCGCACAAGCCGCCGGCGACCCAGCCCGCGGCGACGCCGGGCCCGAATCAGGACAGCATCAACGCGGAGAATGCGCGCCGCGATTCGATTGCGCGGGCCGACGCCGCGCGCCGCGATTCGATCGCGCGCGCGCAAGCCGATGCGGACAAACTTCGGAACGCGAAGGATGCGGCCACCAAGGCGCTCACCCAGGTGATCTACTTCGACTTCGACAGCGACGCGCTCAAAGACGATGCGCGGTCGTCGCTGGACGCGAAGATCGGCATTATGAACGCGAACCCCGGGGTGCGGCTCCGCGTGGCCGGCAACACGGATGAGCGCGGGTCCGATGAATACAATCTTGCGTTAGGCCAGCGGCGCGCGGCGGCGGCCAAGCGGTACCTCACCGATCACGGCATCGCGGGCGATCGGATCGACATCATCAGCTACGGCGAAGAGCGGCCCGTCGCCACTGGACACGACGAGTCGTCGTGGTCGCAGAATCGCCGCGACGAGTTCGAGATCACGGCCGGCGCCGACCAGATCAAGGGAGCCCCATGAAGACCGTTTTCCGGCGTCTCGCTCCGGTCGCGCTGGTGGCGACCGGGGCGTGCTTCGCCACCAGCAACGACGTGAAGCTGCTGCAGCTGCAGATCGATTCGATGCGCGTCGCCACGGCGCGCTCGGATTCGCTCCACGCCGCGCAGGTGAACCAGGTGATCGCCACCCTCGGCCTGGTGCGCGATTCGTTAGGCACGGTGAGCGGGCACGTGGTGAAGATGCAGGGCGACATGCGCGGCGATCTGCATGACGTGAACGAGCAGCTGCTGCAGATTCAGCAGCTCACCGGGCAGAGCCAGAACCGGCTGCAGGAGCTGCGCGCGTCGATCGAGCAGCGCAACCAGGACATGGGCGGCGGCGCCGCCCCGCCACCGGCGACGGGCGCCAAGGGCGCGGCCGCCGCGCCGGGCGCCGCACCCACCACCGGCGGCGCGCCGAACGCGGGCGAGCCGGGTCCGAACCAGCTCTATCAGTTAGGCATGGAGCAGCTGCAGCGCGGCAGCCCGGCCACCGCGGTCCAGGCGTTCCAGAAGCTGCTGCAGGACTATCCCACCGCGGACATTACGCCGGAAGCGCAGTTCTATCTCGGCGAGGCGTATCGCGCGCAGGGGAACGCGGCCGCGGCGGACACGGCGTACGCGATGGTCATCCAGAAGTTCCCGAAGTCGCCGCATGCCCCGACGGCGCTGTACAAGCGCGCGCTCTACCTCGAGCAGCAGGGGAACGCGACGGCGGCGCGGGCGCTGCTCAACCAACTCATCTCTACGTACCCGCAGTCGGATGAAGCCGCGCTCGCGCGCGATCATCTGCGCGAGTTGAAGTGAGATCGGAGCCGTCGCGGTGGACGAACCTACGGAGCGCCAGTCGGGCGGCGAAATGCCGTTCCTCGATCACCTCGAGGAATTGCGCTGGCGCATCATCTGGTCGCTGGCAGCGCTCATCGTAGGCGTCGGCATCGCGTTCGTGCTGCTCATGAAAATCGATGTGATCGGGCTCCTCGAGGGCCCGATCAAGCCGTACCTGCACGGCCGGAAGCTGGTGTACACGCACCCCGGCGACCCGTTCACGATCGTCCTCGACGCCTCGGTCGTGTTGGGCATCGTGATCGCGCTGCCGTTCATTCTGTATCAGGTGTGGGCGTTCGTCGCGCCCGCGTTGTACCGGCACGAGAAGAAGCTCGTCGTGCCGGTGTTCGCCTTCGCGACGACGCTGTTTCTGTCGGGCGTGTGCCTGTCGTTCTTCGTGGTGCTGCCGCTCGCGGTCGAGTGGCTGATGAGCTTCCAGACGCAGGCGCTGGAGCCGATGATCACGGCCACCGAGTACTTCGGGTTTGCGACGAGCATGGCGCTGGCGTTCGGGCTGTGCTTCGAGCTGCCGATCGTGATCCTGGCGCTGGCTGCGTTAGGCATCGTGACGCCGCAGTTCCTGAACAAGTACCGGCGCCATGCCGTCGTCATCTGCGTGATCATCGGCGCGTTCCTCACGCCGGGCGACCTGGTCTGGACGACGATCGCCATGGCGGTTCCGCTGTACCTGCTGTACGAGGTCAGCGTCCTCCTCACGTACGGCGTGCACAAGCGGCGTTTGCGGCGGCAGGCGCAGCGTGAGGCGGACGCGGCCGAGGTGGAGGGCGCGGGGCGGCGCGGAGCGACGGCGTGATCCGGCGCACGATCGCGGCCCTGGCCGTGCTCGCGCTGCCGTTAGGCGGCGCCGCGGCGGCACAGGGCGTTCCCACCACACCGCCAACGCCGCCGCCGATCTTTCCCGACACCACGCAGCGCATCTACCGCCAGCGGCGGCCCGGCGACACCACCCAGACCGACACGTCGCGCGTCAAGAAGGACCTCGTCAAGTGGAACGAGCCCGACTCGGTCATGAACGCGCTCATGAGCCGCACGGGTTACGTCACCACGCGCTACCAGGGCAATACCGCCGTCTTCAACACCCAGACCCACGCGCTGCAACTGTCGGGGCAGAGCGCCGTCCAGCGCGAGCAGACCGTGCTCGTCTCCGACACCATCGAGTACAACGATTCCTCACGCATCGTCACGGCGCGCACCGCGCCTAACGACACGACCGTCCTGCGCGACCCGAGCGCGCAGACGTCGGACCTCGTGACGTTGGGCTTTCTCGAGTACGACATCGGCAACCACAAAGGCATCGCCAACCGCCTCAGTACCTCGTCGGCGCAGGCGGGCCAGACCTGGTTCGTGGGCGGCGAACGCGGCGCGGTCGCCGGCGACACCACCGGCCACGGACACAACACGTCGTACGCGCTGGATGGCTCGGTCACCAGCTGCGACCTGCCCGACCCGCACTACCATTTCCAGTCGAAGGAAATCAAGATGGTCACGCGGCGGCTGCTCGTCGCGCGGCCTGCCGTGCTCTACATCCAGGACATTCCCGTCCTCTGGCTGCCGTTCATTTTCCAGGACATGCGCACCGGACGGCGCAGCGGCATCATCCCGCCGCGCTTCGGCCTCTCCGACATCGTACGCACCTCGGCGTCGTATCAGCGCGAAGTCGACAACCTCGGCTACTACTTCGCCATCAACGACTACACCGACGCCACCGCGTCGCTCGATTGGCGGAGCGGCAACAACGCCCAGAACGGCAACATCGGGTGGACCCGCTGGAACGGCGAATTCGAATACCGGTGGCTCGACCGCTTTCTCGCCGGGCGCATCGGCGTCTCGTACTCCACGTTCAGCGACGGGCAAAAGAGCACCAACGTGTCGTGGTCGCACCAGCAGCAGTTCTCGCAGGGCAGCAGTCTCAACGCGTCGATCAACTACTCGAGCAACACCACCGCGATCCGGCAGCAGGCGTTCAACGTGGCGCAGGCGCTGGCGGCGATCGCGTCGGCGGTGAACTTCCAGCAGGCGTTAGGCCCGGCCAACGTCAGCATCGGCGGCACACGCACCCAGTACACGGGCCGCAAGGAGATCGACGAGAACTTTCCGAACCTCACCGTGTCCGTGAAACCGGTGAGCGCCGGGTCGTGGCTCCTGTGGTCGCCGAATTTCTCGCTCAACAACACCGAGAACCTGAACATGGACGCCGCGCCGTTCATCTTCACGCCCGGGTCTAACGGAGCGGTGTTCGACAGCGTCCAGGTACACGCGAGCCAGCGCAACACCACGGCAGCGCTGCAAACCCCGGTGCGCATCTTCGGCTTTACCTGGCAGAACAGCTTCCAGCTGTCGGACAAGGAGAACGACTTCCCGCAGGCGTTCGACGTCCGCGATTTCAACACGGGCGCGCTCATCACCCGGCGCATGTATGCGTCGAGCTACCTCACGTCCATCGATTGGCAAACCGGGATCAGCCTGCCGGCGCTCATGCAGAGTACGCTCAAGCTGTCGCCGTTCCTTGCGATCGTGAACGCCGACCCGACCAGCGGCTTCTGGGTACGCAGCCAATTGAGCGGCGGCCAGTTCGTGCACCAGTCGAAGACGCTGCAGTACGGCCTGTCGAGCTCACCCACGCTGTTCGGATTCTTCCCGGGCTTCGGACCGTTCACGCGCATCAGGCACTCGATTTCGCCGCGCATCACGTTCACGTACGCGCCGGCGTCCAACGTGAGCGATGAGTTCCTCAAAGCCCTGAACAAGACCCGAGGGACCTACCTGGGCGGCCTCGCACAGGAAAACATGACGGTGCAGTTAGACCAGGTGATCGAAGCAAAGCTCAAGAGCAAGAACGACACGAATCCCGACGCCGGTCAGAAGATCAAGCTGCTCGCGCTCAGCCTCGACCCGATCAGCTACGATTTCGAACGCGCCAAGGTGACGCACGCGTCGGGCTTCAATACGTCCACGTTCGGGTATCGAGTGAGCTCCGACCTGCTGCCGGGGTTCGATCTCGCCGTGCAGTACTCGTTGTTCCAGGGCGACCTGCAGAGCGACACCGCGAAGTTCAAACCGTTCCGCACCGGAATCACCGCGTCGTTCACGATCGGGAAGAACAACAACCCGATCACCGCGCTGGCGAAGATTTTCGGGAACGGCGACAGCACGAACGCCAACCAGTCATCGCAGGCGCTCAACCAGCAGCCGGTCATCGCCGGACCCGGCGGCGTGCGACAACCGATCGGTATTCCGACCGGACAGGGATGGACCGCGTCGTTCCAATTTTCGTCGACACGCAGCAGACCGATTCCCGGCGCGCGCGTGATCGATCCGCGGGCGACGTGTCAGGTGTTGATCAACGATCCGATCAATTACCAGCGATGCTTGAACACCCCGCAGCCGGCCGACACACTGCAGCAAACCATTGCCGGCGGCGCGCCCTTCGTGACGCCGGCGCTCACGACGCTGCGCGCCAATGCGTCGTTCAGCCTCACGCCCAAGTGGGCGCTGCAGTGGTCGACCGGCTACGACTTCGAGCTGCACCAGTTTTCCGACCAGGACGTCGGCCTGCAGCGCGACATGCACGACTGGCGCGCGATCTTTCACTTCTCGCGCGCGCCCAACGGAAACTTCGCGTTCAGCTTCTACATCGCGCTCAAGGCCGAGCCGGATCTCAAGTTCGACTACAACCGGAGCACGTACAGGCCGCAGGCGGGGCCGGCCCCTTAAGGCGGACAGGGCGGACAGGACGGACACGACCGGACCATCTGTCCGCCTTTAGTCCGCCCGTATTGTCCACCCCGAAGGACGGCGTGCGCGGTGCGCCGAAAGTAACGCCTTGATGTGATTGATTTTGCCGCGTCGCAGCGCTCGGCGCGGGGCGTGCACTACGGTGGCGTATACGCCGATGGAGCCTGCAATGCGCCGCGCTACTCTGGCGGCTGGTGCCGTGATCGCACTCGCCGCTTGCTCGACCTCGGATCGCCTGACCGGGAACCACGTCAACCTTGCGCCGCCGAATAACCTCACGTACCAGCTGATCCCGAGCGGGAATGCCGATTTCCCGGAGGGGATCGATTTGCGGTGGGATCCGGTGAACGATCCCGATATCGCCGACTATGCGGTGTTCTCGCGGTCCTCGGCGAACGGCACGTGGAATCTCCGCGCGCAAACGACGTCTCCGTCGTTCGAGGACCTGGGCGCACCGGATCTCCAGTATTACGTCGCCTCCGAGGCGGCCGACGGGTCGATGAGCGCGCCGTCCAACGTCATCACCGTCGACAACACCAACAAACTGCCGCCGCCGGACAGCCTGGAAGCGTTCGCGCTCGACCAGGCCGTGGAGCTGTCGTGGTCGCCTAACGCACGGCTGTTCAACCCGTCGGCCTTCAGCTATTACCGGGTGTACTCGACCGTTTATCACGCCGGGCAGAATCTCTGCGATACCGCGTGGGTGCTCGAGGGCACCACCGTATCGGAGGACTTCATCGCCAGCGGCTTGCCTAACGGGCAGCCGCGCTGCTTCGATGTCAGCGCCATCAGCATCGACGGCCACGAAAGCGATTGGCCGACGCCGGTCGCGGCCACGCCCAGCGCCACATCCGGCGACGTCGTGGTGTTCTCGTCGGCCGATTCGTTGAACAAGAGCGGGTTCGTCTTCCCATCGTCGGCGAGCACGCGCAGCGTCGTGGCGAGCGCCACGCGCCCGGGCATCGATTTCCGTGTCGACCGGCATGCCGATGGAAGCCTGTGGTTGGTGCCGGCGAAATCGGGGACGACGGTCGCGCTGTACAGCTCGCAGCCGCTTGCCAGCATCGCCGCCCTCGGTGTTGCGCCGAGCACCGGATTCTCCTCCGGCGCGGTGCGGGCAACGGCCAGGCTCGGCTATGTGTTTCAGGTCGCGCGGCCGGATGGTGTGCACTACGCCGCGCTTCGAGTCGCCGCGGTCGGCGCGAACTTCGTCGTGTTCGAGTGGACCTATCAGCGCGACCCCGGCAATCCGGTGCTCGAGCACATGACCGCGGGAAGCGGCGCGATCGCACGTTAGTCGGGCGACTTGTACGCCGCGCCGTCATCGCCGCTGGCGCGGTGATGACGGCGCGGCGTACATTTTCCCGTCATGACACAACCGATCCTGCTCGACGGTGATTCGCTCACCGTCGACGCTGTGTACCATGTGGCCGTCGATCGAGCGCCGGTGGCGTTGTCGGATCAAGCCCGCGCACGGGTGGCTCGCGCCCGCGCTGCCGTCGTCGACGTGCTCGAGCGCGGCGATGTCGTGTACGGCGTGACCACCGGCTTCGGCAAGCTGTCCGACGTCGCGATTCCTGCCGACCGCCTGCGCGAGCTGCAAATCAATCTCGTGCGCAGCCACGCCGCCGGCGTCGGTCCGCTGCTGCCCGAGCGCGAGGTGCGCGCGATGATGCTGCTCCGCGCGAACGTGATCGCGAAGGGCTACTCCGGCGGACGCGCCGAGCTGATCGATCTGCTGACGGGAATGCTCAACGCCGGCGTGACGCCCGAGGTGCCGGAGCAGGGCAGCGTCGGCGCGAGCGGCGATCTCGCTCCGTTAGCACATCTGGCCGGCGCGATGATCGGCGAGGGGATCGTGCGGCGCGACGGTGCGCGCGGCACGGCGGCCGACGTCCTGCGCGCGGCAGGTCTTCAACCCGTCGTGCTCGAGCCGAAGGAAGGGATCACCCTGATCAACGGAACGCAGGCGCACACGGCGGTTGCATCGCTAGCGCTCGTGGATGCGCTGCGCATCTGGCGGGCGGCGCACGTCGCGGGCGCGATGTCGCTCGAGGGCCTCATGGGCACGCCCGTCGCATTCGATGAGCGCATTCAAGCGGCGCGCGGTCAGGTGGGGCAAGCCGAGTCCGCGGCGCTGCTTCGAGCGCTGCTCGCGGACAGCGAGATTCGCGAATCGCACCGCGTCGGCGATCCGCGGGTCCAGGATGCGTACGCGCTGCGCTGCATGCCGCAGGTGCACGGCCCGGCGCGCGACGCCCTCCGCTTCGCCGAGTCGGTGATCGCGCGCGAGCTGAACGCGGCAACGGACAACCCGCTCGTCGTGTCCGACTCCGAAATGTTGAGCGGCGGCAACTTCCATGGGCAGGCCGTTGCGTTAGCACTCGACGTGATGGCGATCGCCATGGCGAACCTTGCCACCATCGCCGAGCGACGCATCGACCGGTTGCTGCATCCCGATCTCAATCACGGGCTGCCCGCCTTCCTGGCGCGCGACGCGGGCGTGAACAGCGGGTTCATGATGGCGCAGGTCAGCGCGGCGGCGCTGGCCAGCGAGTGCAAGGTGCTCGCGCATCCGGCGAGCGTCGACACGATTCCGACGGGCGGTGGAAAGGAAGACGTGGTGCCCATGGCGATGGGGGCGGCGTGGAAGCTGCGCCGGTCGGTGGAGAACGTGCGGAACGTCATCGCGATCGAGCTCATGTGTGCGGCGCAGGCCGTGGATTTCCGCGCCCCGCTCTCGCCCGCGCGTCGCGTGGGCGACGCGCGGGCGATCGTGCGGCGCATCGTGCCGCCGCTCGACCGCGATCGCGCGCTGAGCGCGGACATCGCCGCGCTCAGCGGCGCGATCGCGACGGGCGCCTTCGACGCCGTCGCGCCGCGTTAGGCATTCGAGACCCTCGCCGCGCATGCTGTCCTCCCGCTTCGCCCCGTGGCACGTGCCGTTGTTCGCGGCCAAGTACGCGTGGCTCACGCTCAGGCGCCGCCCGATCCTCGTCCACTTCGAGGTCACCATGCGGTGCAACGCCCGCTGCGATTTCTGCGACTACTGGAAAACCGATCCGTCCGCGCGCGCCCAGGAAGCGCGCAGCTTTGCCGACGCCGCCCGCTACTTCTCGCCCATCATGATCACGTTCACCGGCGGCGAACCGCTCCTGCGACGCGATCTCGAAGACCTCGTTGCCGGCGTCGCGCGCGCGGTCCGGCTGCGGTACATTGCTCTCATCACCCATGGCGGCATGCTGACGGTCGAGCGGGCGCGTTCGCTCTGGGACGCCGGCCTCAACCAATTCAACATTTCGCTCGATTTTCTCGACGAGCGGCATGATCGCGCGCGGGGCGTCCCCGGGCTCTCGCGAAAAATTCTCGATCTCGTGCCGGCGCTGCGCGCCGCCGGCATCGACAGCATCCGCTTCAACACGGTGATCAAGCGCGACAATCTCGCCGACATCGTGCCGATCGTTCGACGCGCCGAAGCGTTGGGCGTGGGCGTCTCCTTCAGCACCTACACGGATCTCAAGAACGGAAACGACTCACACCGGATCGTCGAGGAGCAGTGGCCGGCGCTCGACCAGGTGATCGCGGAGCTGTTGTCGATCAAACGTCGCCGGCGCGGCATCATCGTGAATTCCGACCATTATCTGCGGCAGATTCCGAGGTACGTCCGGGGCGAGATGCACGACCCGTGTCTTTCAGGCCAACGGACCATTCACGTCGACCCGATGGGATACGTGCGACGGTGCCCGGACTTCCCGAACGATTTTCACTGGACCGAGTTTCGCTCGTATCGGCCGATCGATTGCAACGCATGCTTTTACGCGTGCCGCGGCGAGTCGCAGGCGCCGCTCACGATTACGAGGGTGCGGGACATCATGGCGTGAGGAGCCGTCGGACGCAGGTTGCTGCTCGAGGCGCGTTACGCGGTGAGGAGCGCAGCAGTCCGTCGTAGGTGGCTTAGGCCAAACCTTGTCGCCAGCGCAACTTACCGGTAAGTTACGTGGCCTTCGCCACGCCGGAGCGCGGCGCGAAAGCCGCCTCGCACTTGGGAGCCCACCACGCGCTGATGTCGAACGTCGCGAAGCTCAAGAAACGAGCGCTCGAATACGAGCAAAAGAAGCAGTTCGACAAGGCGCTCGAGACGTACGCGCAGATTCTCGACGGGTTGGGGGATCACGTCGACGAGGCCGACGTCGCCCTCTACAACCGCGTGGGCGATTTGCTCGTGCGACAGGGTGACGTCACCGCTGCGGTCGACCACTACGAGCGGGCCGTCGACCTGTACACGGACGGCGGGTTCTTCAACAACGCAATCGCGCTCTGCAACAAGATCCTGCGCAACGCGCCGGGCCGCACGTCCATCTATTACAAGTTAGGCAAGATCAGCGCGAAGAAGGGCTTCGTGAACGATGCGAAGCAGAACTTTCTCGAGTACGCGGATCGCATGCAGCGTACGGGCGAGCTCGAGGAAGCGTTCCGGGCGCTCAAGGAATTCGCCGATCTCTGTCCCGATCAGGACGACATTCGCCTCATGCTCGCCGATCAGCTCGTGCGGAAGGATCGCAAGAGCGAAGCGATCGAGCAGCTGCAGGTGCTGTACGACAAGTTCGAGGCCGAGGGGCGAACGCGCGAAGCGCGGGCGACGGTCGATCGCATGAAGGCGTTGGATCCGGAGCTGGAACCGAAAACGGGTCCGGGCCGCCCGACACCGAAAGCGAACGATCTCGTGTTCCTCGACGTGAACTTCGACGGGCCGCAGCCCGCGCGCACACGGGCTGTGGCCGCGCCGGTCGCGCCGCCGAAAGCAGTGCGGCCGGCCGCGCCGCTCCCGCCGCCTGCGCCGCCACCCGCGGCGGAAACCGAAGAACCGGCGCCCGACATCGATCTGCCCTTCATCAATTCGCAGGCAGAGATCGAGTCGTCGCCGGAGGTCGCGCCGATCTCCGGCATCGAGCGCTCCGAGACGTTCATCGAATCGGAATCCGAGGCGCCTTCCGTCGGCGATGAGCTGGTCAGCCACGCGGATTCGGACATCATCGTCGGCTTCGAACAGACGACGTTCGAGCCGCAGGAGGACTCCGGCTCGCGGGTCGAGCCGGTGGCCGGCCTCGAGACCACCATGCCGGCCGAGGACGGCCTCCTGGATGGTGCGTTAGGCGGCGGGTTGGGCGAGCTGGAGCTGGAGGACGCCGACGAGCCGGCCGGGAACGGCGCGTCCATCGATCTGCCGCTCCTCGAGATCCCGGTGGATGACGCGGACGTGCCCGAGAACGTGGGCGGCGACCTCACGTTCATCTACTCGGGCGACACGACGCCCGACCTGCCTAACGACGAGCCGGCGCCCGAGCCCGCCGCCCCGGACGCGTTCGGCGATGACCCGCCGCTCGGCTCGGAGCCGTTCCCCGACAGCCAGGACTTCGAGCAGTCCATCGACGCGGCGCTCGACCACGCGCGCTTCGACCCGGACGTGGATCCGCTCGCCGGCCTGCCGTCCATCGATGCCGGTCCGCCCGAGGACGCGGCGGACTTGCCGCCGCTGCCGCCCATGGACGACACGCCGCTCGCCGTGCACCATCCGGCGGCCGACGCGGCCGTCCAGCGCCTGCGGATGGCCGTCGAGCAATCGCCTAACGACTTCGACGTGCGGCGGCAGCTCGCCGAAGCGCTGCTCGAAGAAGGCGAGCGCGACCTCGGCCTGGCCGAGCTCGAACACGCGATGCTCGGCTTCGAGACGGCCGGGAATCTGCGCAGCGCGAGCGCGATCGCCGAAGAGATGATCCGCGTCGAGCCGGGCAGCGTGCGATTCCATCAGAAGCGCGTCGAATACGCCGTGCGCGCGAACGACAAAGCGCGCCTCGTCGACGCGTACCTCTCGTTGGCCGAGTGCCTCTTCGGCAGCGGCCAGCTCGACAAATCGCGCGCGGTCTACAGCCGCGTGGTGGAGCTCAACCCCGGCGACGAGCGCGCGCGCGCCGCGCTGTCCGCGTTGGGCGGAGAGTCGCTCGTGGCGACGCCGTCGTCCACGACGCCGATTTCGCGCCCGACGGTTCGCCCGTCGCCGGTGCGCACCGACGACCGGGGGCTCGCCGCCACGGCGCCGACAGCCACGCCGGCCGCCGGCTCGGACGCGAATTTCGTCAACCTCGCCGACTGGCTGCGCGAGGCAGATGCGGCCAAGAATACCCGCATGGTGGTCGATGTCGGCGAGCCCGCCACCGATCAGCAGCAGGTCGACTTCGCCGAGATGTTGAGCATGTTCAAGCAGGGCGTGGCGGCCAACGTCGATGAAGCGGACCACGAAAGCCACTACGACCTCGGCGTCGCGTACAAGGAAATGGGATTGTTGGACGAAGCCATCTCCGAATTTCAGAAGGCGCTGCGTGGAACCGAACACCGCGGCCGCACGTACGAGGCGTTGGGGCAATGCTTCGTCGAGAAGCGGCAATATCAGATCGCGCTGACGATCCTGTCGCGCGCGCTGACGGACCAACACGCGACGGACGATCAACTCGTGGGCGTGCTCTACCTGCTCGGCTACGCATCGGAAGCGCTGGGACGATTCCCGGACGCGCTCAAGTTCTACGAGCGCGTATTCGCGGTCGACATCCAGTTTCGCGACATCGGCGACCGCCTGGCCGCCGTGGAGCGCAAAGCGCGATGACGGCGGTCGCGCAGTCGCGCTCGCGGCGCAGCCCGACGTTAGGCGACGTGCAGCGTCCCGTGCGAGAGCCGCTGGCGGCGGTGGGCGAGGAGTTGCAGCGCATCGTCACCGCCGACTTGCCGCTCATCGACGAGGTGAACGGCCACCTCTTGCTCATGAAAGGCAAGATGTTTCGCCCAACGTTGGCGCTGCTGGCGAGCCGCGTGGCCGGTGATGGCGACCGGCGCGCCGTGACCTTGGCGGCGGTGGTCGAGCTGGTGCACCTGGCCACGCTCGTGCACGACGACTCGGTGGATCACTCGACCCTCCGGCGCGGCATGCCGACGGTCAACTCCCTGTTCACCCACCAGATCTCGGTGATCATGGGAGACTTCCTCTATTCGCGGGCCGTCGTCGAGCTGGCGCGGTTAGGCGATTGGGATGTGCTCCGCGTCCTCGCACGGGCCACCAACGAGATGACCATCGGCGAGATGCGCCAGCTCACGGCGCTCGATGCGCTCGCATTCGGCGAGGCCGACTACGAAGCCCTCATTCGCTGCAAGACCGCGTCGCTGCTCTCGGCCACGTGCGAGATCGGCGCGATTGCCGGCGGCGGCGCGCATCGCAAGCGCTTCGCCCGCTACGGCGAGCAGCTGGGCATGGCCTTTCAGGTGGCCGACGATCTCCTCGATTACACGGCGACGAGCGCCGATACCGGCAAACCGACGGGCCTCGATCTGCGCGAGCACAAAGTCACGCTGCCGCTCATCGCCGCGCTGCGCCAGATGCCGGCATCGGCTCGTCGCCACGTCGAAGCGCTGTTTGCCACACCGGAACCCGCCGATGCGGACATCCAAACCGTCATCGAAATCGTGGTCGAGCACGGCGGACTCGACTATGCCCGCCGCCGCGGTGTGCAGTACGCGCGGGAAGCGGAACGAGCGCTGGAGGGCCTGCCCGACACGCCGGTGCTCGCCGCCCTGCACGACGCCATCGCATACGCCATGGATCGGAGACATTGATGGCTCAAGGCTCGTCCAAACACCGCCCCGGCTTCCACGCGCTCGTCCTCTCCATCGGCTTCATCGTAGGCGGCCTGCTGACGCAGGTGGCCCGCCGGTTTTTGCCGGCCGGAGCGGTGAAGGAGTTCCTCACCTCCGGCGTGACGCCAAGCTGGGGGCCGCTGCCAATCGACCTCGTCATCGTTAAGTTTGCGGTAGGCCCGATTGCGCTCGACGTGTCGCTGCTGAGCCTTCTCGGGGTTCTGATCGCGTACTTGATCGCCAGGTCCCTCTTCTAGGGGCATCACATGAACTTCGCAAATCTTGGCTTTGGCGAGATCCTGCTCATCGTTCTCATCGTGTTGCTGCTCTTCGGCGCGAAACGCATCCCGGAGATCGCAGGCTCCATGGGAAAAGGGATCCGGGAATTCAAGAAGAGCATGACCGAGGTGCAGACGTCCATCACGCAGGAGGTTTCGACGCGTGACGATCGCGAGCGCCTCCGCGCGCCAGAGCCGCAGACCCGCGCCGATGACGTACGGCCCGAGCCCAAGCGGCTGATCGACACCTGAGGCTGGTGCCTAACGACAAACCGCGCGCCGGCATCGGCGCGCGGTTCTTTTTGTGCCTAACGTCAGGCCGTCAGCTTGCCGTCTGCCGGGTCTGCTGCTCGACCTGCTTGCGGCGATCATCGATCTTCGCGCTCTGCCGCAGGTCCGCCAGATATTCCTGGACGCGCTGCTGGCGCAGCCGCTGCAGCAGTTGGGTGCGCTGCTGACTCTTCTGCTTCTCCCAGGCGGCGCGATCCGCGTCGACACGGCGATCCACCTTGATCACGTACACGGCATCGCCCGACTTCACGGGCTCGCTCACCGTGCCGGTGGGCAATCCGAATGCGGCGCCGATGACTTCGTTCGCCTGGCCGATGCCCGGCACCGACGAGACGCGCGAGAAGGTCGGGCTCTGGCTCACCGTTAGGCCTACGGCCTTGGCCGCCTGATCGAACGTCTGCCCTTTGGCGTATGCGTCCGACACCTTCTGCGCGACCGGCACGAGCATGTCCAGTTTTTTCTGCCGAATGAGCTCGGTGCGAATCTGATCGCTCATGCTGGCGAGGGTCGGCTTGCCGCCCGGCGTCAGCGAATCGAGCCGCGCCAGATAGTACGCGCGATCCGCGTCGATGAGATCACTCGTCTGGCCGACCTTCGCGGTGAACGCCCACGCGCTCACGCTCGGCACATCCTGTCCGTTGAAGGTGAGCGGATCGCCTTCGGTGGCAGCGACCCGCGCGGTGGTCAGGCCGAGCCGCTTGGTAATGCTATCGAACTCGGCTGGCGCGTCGAGGTCGGCCGCGTGCGACAGCGAGTCGGCGCGGCGGTCGCTGATCGCAGCCGACGAGTCGCCCTGATGAATCGGGAGGAGGATGTGCCGCACGGCGATCGTATCGCCCTTGCGCTCATCCACCTTGATGATGTGGTAGCCGAACTGCGTTAGGACAGGCGGCGACAGCTCGCCGGGCTTGAGGGAGAATGCCGCCGAATCGAATGCGTGCACGAACTGTCCTTTGGTGACGCGCCCCAGATAGCCGCCTTTGACCGCCGAGGCGGAGTCGGCGGACTCGCGCTTGGCGACGTCCTCGAACTTGGCGCCGGCCAGAATCTCTTTGCGCAGCTCGAGGGCGTGCTGGTACACGCGATCCGTGTCCGCCTTGGTGATCGGGCGCGGAATGATTGCGAGCGTCACGACCGCGTGTCCGGGGCGGTCGGCGAAGTCGGCCTTGTGCTGGTCAAAGTACTGCTGGATCTCGGCGGCGCTCACGTGGACGGCGGAGTCGGGAATGCGGTTCGGGTCGAAGCGGACGTACGAGATCTGCGCCGAGTCGTGCGTGTCCTGCCACGCGCGCCAGAGTTGGGCATCGGTCACGTACACCTGCGAGGCGATCTGCTCAAACAGCTTCTCGCGCGGCAACTCGCCGCGATAATACTGCTCGAGCTGCAAGCGAATACCTGATTCTTTCGCGACCGGGCTCGAGAGGTAGCGGCGATACTTGTTGAGATCGAACTGCCCTTCGGTTTGGAACTGCGGGTCCTGCACAATCTGCGGAGGCGGCTCTTCGAGGGCGGCCTGCTGAATTTCCTGGTCGGACACGGTGATGTCGCGCTTCTTGTACTCCTGCTGCAGCAGGATGTTGGTCACCATGTCGTTGAACGCGTCGTCCTCGACGCGCTGTTCGTCATCGAGCGACAACTGTCCGGATGTCTGTTGTTGGGCGCGCTGGATCGCCTGCTCGCGCAGCTGGAGCCAATCGCGGTAGTTGACGTCGGTGCCGTTGATCTTGGCGATGGTGGTGCTCGGGGTGACCGGGCCTTGATCCCCCAGTCCCGATTGGCCGATATAAACGAACCAGATCAGAAAGGCGGGGATGACCAGGTACCAAATCCACTTGGCGTGCGCCCGAAAGACATGCAGCACGAGAAGTCACTCCGTGTCGAACAAGGGGGAAGGCTCGCGGGCAAGGGGTCGCTCGACGTGCCCTCCGCGAACCGCGAAATCTACCGGCGGCGGCGGCGTAAAAGCAAGACAGCGTGTCACTTCCGATTGACTTGAATCGTCACTGAGTTGTATCTTGAGCCGCCTCTAACCGCCTGCCTGGGCGCCATTCCCGAGGGCTTTGAATGGCCAGTTCCGCGCTGATCGACGACCTCCTCAAGCAATTCGCCGAGAATCCGCGGCGCGTGTTCGCGCGTCTCGCGAACGAATATCGGAAGCGGGGTGAACTGGACACCGCGATCGAGATCTGTCGCGCGCACGTGCCGCTGCAGCCGACGTACATCAGCGGTTATATCGTCCTGGGCCAGGCGTTGTACGAGACCGGCCAACTGGATGAAGCGCGGGCCACCTTCGAGACGGCGCTCGGGCTCGATCCCGAAAACCTGATCGGCCTCCGTCAGTTAGGCGACATCGCGCGCGCCAAAGGCGACGCCAGTGGTGCGCTGGGCTGGTACAAGCGCCTGCTCGAGGTCGATCCGCAGAATGAAGAGGTCGAAGCGCTGCTGCGGGAGCTCGAAGCGCCCGCCGGCAGCACGCCGGCATCGCCCGCCGGTGAGCCCATCGGTTGGGGCGACATCAATCCGGAGGCGAGCACCGCATCCGCGCAGCCGCCGGTGCCCGCCAACGAATCAGCTCCGGCGACGCCCCCGGAGGTGCCGGCCAAGAAGGATCTCGACTTCGACTACGACGTGTTGTCGTCGTTCGGGGAAGCCGAGGCGCTGCCGCCGCTCGAGCCGCCAATGCTCGACGCGCCGGCCGATGCCGCAGCGCCGGCGCAGCATGCGTCGGAGCTCGAGGCGCCTGCGGCGGGTGCCGCGGCGCACGCCGACGGCGAGTCGTCGTCGCACGATGAACCGTTGCCCGCGGCGTTCATCACTGAGACGATGGCCGAGTTGTACTTGCAGCAAGGGCATCGCGAGCAGGCGCTCGACATCTATCGATTGTTGCTGGCGCAGCGGCCGGGAGACATGTCGCTGCTGAATCGCATCGCGCGATTGGAGCAGCCGGCGCCGGCGGCGCCGGTGGAGCGGACGGTGCGCGCGTTCTTCGGCCGCTTCGCGAACCGCCGGCCGCCGGGCGTGCGCACGGAGACCGACCTCGCGGCGGTGCCGGCGCCGGCGGCGTCGTCCGCTCTGGCGGAGGAACTGCCGCCGTTAGACGCGGAGGCCGCCGCGCCTCAGCCCGCGGTCCCATCGCCTGACGAAAGCAAGCCGGCCGAGCCGGCCGCGGCGTCTGCGCCCGCGGAGGAGGTCGCCGCCGCCGTCGTCGCCGACGCCGCCGACGGCGCGTCGCCTAACGAAGCGGCTGCGCCGGTGTCTTCCGGAGCAGAGGTCGCTGGCGAGGAGCCGCCCATCGAGCAGCTGGCATCGGCCGACTGGACGGCGCCGGAGGCGGACGAAGCGAGCATCGCCGACGTCGCGCCTGCAGAGCCCGAGACGGCGGCGGCGCCGCCGGCGACCGAACGCGACGTCGCGGCGGAGGCGGCCGAGGCGCCCCCGGAGCCGGCCGGGGCGGAGCCGGCGCCCGCGTTCACGCCTAACCGCGTGCTGTCGTTCACCGAGCTGTTCCAGGACCGGAGCGCGTCGGCGGCCGACGAGCAGGCGGCGGCCACCCTCGCCGGCGCGTTCGGCGCCGAGGCCGGGATGCCTAACGGAGGCGGCCGCGCGGCGCGGGCCGCGGCCGACGCCCTGTCGCTGGACGACGTCTTCGGCGGCGGTGCGCACGAGAGCACCCCGCAAACCTTCGACGAATTCTTTGCCCCGCGCGACGCGGAGCCGGAGGGCGCCGCCGAGCGCGCGTCCGCCCCCGGGTCCACCCCGCCCGCAGCACGCCGCGGCGACGACGCCGACCTCGAGCTCTTCCATCAATGGCTCGAGGGCCTGAAGAAGTAGTGCGCATCGCCGTCCTCAACGGACCAAATCTCAATCTGCTCGGCGTTCGAGAGCCGGAGTTGTACGGACGCCAATCGCTGGACGACATCGAACAGCACCTGCGCCACATCGCGCGCGACCTGCACGTAGAAGTGGAATTCGCCCAACGGAACGGAGAAGGCGAGTTGGTGGATGTCATTCAATCGCTGCGCGGCCGCGTCGATGGCGCGCTCATCAATGCCGGCGCGTACAGCCACAGCAGCCTCGCCATCCGCGATGCGTTCGCCGCCGTGCAGGTGCCGTTCGTCGAAGTGCACCTGAGCAACATCTTCGCGCGCGAACCGGAGCGCCGGCAGTCGATGCTCGCCCCGAGCGCCCTCGCGTTGGTGTGCGGATTCGGCGCGCGCGGCTACGAGCTCGCGCTCCGCGGGATCGTCGCCTCCCTCGAGCGTGAGTGACCGCCGGTCCGAGCGCGTGGCGGCGCTCGCCGCCGCGCTGCGCGCAGCGCACCTCGACGGCCTGCTGATCACGAGCCTGCCTAACATCCGGTACCTCACCGGATTCTCCGGCTCGAGCGCGATCGTCGTCGTGTCGGAGCGCGACCTGCTGCTCGTCACCGACTTTCGCTACGCCACTCAAGTAAAGGAAGAAGTGGGCGACCCGGCGCGCGTCGCCATCGAAGCGCAGAGCTTGTGGACCGGTGTCTGGCGGCAGATGGCCGACATGACGGGTCTCGAGGTCGTGGGATTCGAGTCGGCGTATCTGGTGCACCGCGATTTCGAGCGATTGTTGAATGCCGGTGCGCGCTGGCAGTGGCGCGCAACGACGGATCTGGTCGAGACGCTGCGCGAGCAGAAAGACGCGGGCGAGATCGAGAGCATCACGTCGGCCGCACGCGTCGCGGAGCGCGCGCTCGAGCGAACGTTGGCCGGAGTGCGTGCAGGACAGACGGAGCTCGAAATTGCCGGCGCCCTCGAGCTGGCGCTGCGCGATGCGGGCAGCACCGGCTTCCCGTTCGAGACGATCGTCGCGTCGGGCGAACGATCGGCGCTGCCGCACGCCCGAGCCGGCAGCCGGCAAGTTCGCGCGGGCGACTTCCTTCTCATTGATTTCGGTGCCATAGTGGACGGCTATTGCTCCGACATCACGCGGACGGTCATCGTTGGCCGCGCGACGCCGGAACAACGCGATGTGCACGACATCGTGCGCACGGCCAACGAACGCGCGTCCGATCTCGTCCGCGCCGGCATGACCGGCAAAGATGCCGATGCGTTGGCTCGACGCTACATTGAGGAGCGCGGTTTGGGCGAGGCGTTCGGTCACAGCCTCGGACACGGAATTGGAATCGAAGTGCATGAAGCGCCGCGGTTGGCGCGGACGACGGAGGCGGTGCTCCCCGAGCGCGCCGTCGTCACGATCGAGCCGGGAGTGTATCGCGCTGGGTGGGGCGGAGTTCGCGTGGAAGATGACGTGGTACTCGGCCGTGACAGCGCAAGAATTCTCACGACATTTTCGCGCGAGCTCCTCGAAGTCGGCTGACGTCGGGAGGGAGTCATCTCTGACACACCTATGATTGACCTGCGCTACGTGAAGAAGCTCGTCGAGTTGCTCGACGGGTCTTCGGTAGATTCGATCGAGATCTCGTCCGACAAGGGCATGAAGATCCGCATCTCGAAGACGCCGCAGCAGAGAGGAATGGGGCTCGCGACAGCCGCAGCGCCGGTTCAGGTGGCCGTGCCGATGACGGCGCCGGCGTTGATGCCGGCGCCGCTTCCCGCTGGTCGCATGACGCCCGCCGATGGCGTTCCGGCCACGCCCGAGACCGCGTCGCCGCCCGCCGAGCCGTCGAAGCCGAAATTGCTCGAGGTCAAATCGCCAATGGTCGGAACGTTCTATCGCTCGCCGGAGCCCGGCGCGGCGGCGTACGTCAGCGAAGGATCACGCATCGCCAAGGGCGAAATCCTCTGCATCATCGAGGCGATGAAGATCATGAACGAGATCGAGTCCGAGTACGCCGGCATCGTGCGCGAAGTGCTCGTGAGCGATGCGCACCCGGTGGAGTACGGACAGGTCCTCTTCCGGATCGACCCCAATGGCTAACCCAGCGGTTTCGAGCGCGTCGGAGTCGCCGACCGCGCCTGCCCAACAGGCGCCGGCGTTCAACTTCAAGGCGGTGCTGCAGCGGATGATTCAGCAGAACGCGTCCGACCTGCATCTCAAAGTCGGGCGTCCGCCGGTGCTACGCGTGAACGGCGACTTGAGCTCGCTCGATGTGCCGCCGCTGAGACCGGAGGAGCTGAAGGCGCTCGCCGAGCAGATCATGACGCCCAAGCAGGTGAAGGATTTCGCGGAGCACAAGGAATCCGACTTCGCGATCGGCGTGCCGGGCATCGGGCGCTTTCGCGTGAACGTCTACCAACAGCGCGGCACGATCGCGTACGCGCTGCGGTCGGTGCCGTATCAGGTGCGCACGATCGAAGAGTTGAATCTCCCGCAAATCATCTCCGACATTTCGTTGCGGCCGCGCGGCCTCGTGCTCGTGACGGGAATCACCGGTTCCGGAAAGTCGACGGCGCTCGCCGCGATGATCCAGCACATCAACGAGAAGCGCCACGCGAACGTGATCACGATCGAAGATCCGATCGAGTTCCTGCACCGCGACATCAACTCGAGCATCAATCAGCGCGAAGTCGGCGCCGACACGGGAAGCTTCGCGGCGGCGCTGCGCCGGGTGCTGCGACAGGATCCCGACGTGATTCTCATCGGTGAGATCCGCGACATCGAGACGCTCGAGGTCGCGCTCAAAGCCGCCGACACGGGACACCTGGTCTTCTCGACGCTGCACACGACGGACGCGACGCAAACCATCAGCCGGGTATTGTCCTTCTATGCGCCGCACCAGCAGAACGAAGTGCGGTTCATGCTGGCGAGCGCGCTGTCGGCGGTGGTGTCGCTGCGCCTGGTGCCGCGCGCCGACAAGCCGGGGCGGGTGCCGGCGTGCGAGATCCTCATCAACACCGCGGCCGTTCGCGATCAGATCCGCGACATGACGAAGTCGCTCAACATTCCGGACCTGATCAAGGAAGGCACGGTGCAGTACGGCATGCAGAGTTTCGACCAATCGCTGATGCAGTGGTACAAGAAGAAAGCGATTTCGTACGAGAGCGCGATGTTCTTCGCGACCAACCCGAGCGAATTCGCATTGCGCGTCCAGGGCGTCGAGGGCTCGAGCGACAAGAGCTGGGACGCGCTCCAGAGCGACATCACGTCGTGAGGCCCGGCGGGCGTCCCGAACCCCGGTTTCCTGACCGTCGCGCATGTTCAAGAAAGTATTGATCGCGAACCGCGGCGAAATTGCGCTGCGGGTGATTCGCGCGTGTCGTGAGTTAGGCATTCAGACGGTGGCCGTCTATTCGGAGGCGGACCGCGAGTCGCTGCACGTGCGGTTCGCCGATGACGACGTCTGTATCGGGCCGCCGCCGGCGCGCGACTCGTACCTCAAGATTCCGCGCCTCATCGCGGCCGCCGAGATCACCGGCGCGGACGCGATCCATCCCGGCTATGGATTCCTCGCCGAGAACGCGGAGTTTGCGGAGACGTGCGCCGCGTCGAACATCGCGTTCATCGGACCGACGGCCGAGCAGATTCGCGTCATGGGAGACAAGGCGGCGGCGCGCAAGGCCATGGCCGCGGTGGGCGTCCCCATCGTTCCCGGCACGCCGGGGCCGATCGAAGATGCCGACGAAGCGCTCGGCTTCGCCCGCGACATCGGATTTCCGGTGATCATCAAGGCGGCGGCGGGCGGCGGCGGCAAGGGCATGCGCGTGGCGAACGACCCCGAGGATTTCTCGCGCGCGTTCCAACTCGCGCGGTCGGAGGCGTTGTCCGCGTTCGGATCCGGTGATGTGTACGTCGAGAAGTATCTCTCGCGTCCCCGGCACATCGAGTTCCAGATCATGGGCGACAAGCACGGCCGGGTGATTCATTTAGGCGAACGCGATTGTTCCGTGCAGCGCCGCCACCAGAAGTTGATCGAAGAAGCGCCGAGCCCCGCCGTTGGGCCTGCCTTACGGGAGCGGATGGGACACGATGCCGTCCGCGGCGCGAAAGCCATCGACTACGTCGGCGCCGGCACGATCGAGATGCTGCTCGATGAAGATGGCTCGTACTATTTCATGGAAATGAACACGCGCATCCAGGTCGAGCACGGCGTCACCGAGATGCTCACGGGCGTGGATCTGGTGAAGGAACAGCTGCGCGTGGCCGCGGGAGAGCCGTTGTCGATTGCCGAGTTGCCGCCGCTGCGCGGACACGTGATCGAGGTGCGCGTGAATGCGGAGGATCCGTCGCGCAATTTTCAGCCGTCGCCCGGTCGCATCGACGTGTTCCATCCGCCCGGGGGACCGGGTGTGCGGATCGACTCGCACGTCTACGCCGGCTACACCGTGCCGCCGTACTACGACTCGCTGCTGGCAAAGTTGATCTGTCAGGGGCGCGATCGCGCCGAAGCCGTGAAGCGGGTGCAGGTGGCCCTCGAGAGTTTCGTGCTGGAAGGCGTGACAACGACCATTCCGTTTCTCGCGCGTGTGATGCAGAACGCGGCGTTTCAGGCCGGCCAGGTGGACACCAAGTTTCTCGAGCGTGAGGCGTCGCTGTTGCGGGAGCCGTGAGATGCGAATCGATGTGTTGTTCGGGCCGTCGATGCTGGCGCCCGCGACGGTGACGGGACGGGTGGTTGCGGTGATCGACGTGCTGCGGGCGTCGACGACCATCGCGACGGCGCTTGCCAACGGCGCACGCAACGTGGTACCTCTGGAAAGCGCCGACGCCGTGATGACGCGCGCCAAGCAGTTGGAGCGCGCCGACGTGCGCACGGCGGGAGAGCGGAAGATGCAGCCGATCCCGGGATTCGATCTTGGCAACTCGCCGCGGGAGATGACGCGCGAGGCCGTGGACGGCAAGACGGTGCTGTTCACGACGACGAACGGCACGGCCACGTTGCTCGCCGTGCAGGGTGCGCGCGATGTGGTGATCGCGTCGTACGTGAACGTGGCGGCGGTGACGTCGCTGCTGCGCACGGCGGCGCGCGGCGGCACCGACATCAGCATCGTGTGCGCGGGACGCGACCGCCAGGTGTCGCTCGAGGACGCGGCGTGCGCCGGGCGGTACACGCGGATGGTGACCAAGCAGATCGACGGTGCTGAGTTAGGCGACGGCGCGTTCGCGTGCACGGTGCTCGACCGCCGCTACGGCGACCGGCTGGACCGGTTGTTCGCCGATTCGGAGCACGGGCGGGCGCTCGCCGAGGCCGGGTTCGCCGAGGATCTGGTGGCGTGCGCCGCGCTCAACGCGCACCCGGTGATTCCGATCTATCAGGACCGGCAGATCACGCTGCTCGGTCCCGACCGGGAGCGTTAGGCAGTGACGGCCGCGCCTTCGCCCTCGCATCGGCAGCGGGAAGCGGCGGGCGTCGCGCTGTTGGCGCTGGCGCTGTTCATCGCGCTGGCCGTCGCGTCGAGCACCTCGGGCGGCGGCGGCGCGTGTCATCAAACGCGATCGCTCATGGGGCCCGTGGGCGCGTGCACGCGCGCCGGGATGGTGTGGCTCGTCGGCGTGCCGGCGGCGTTCCTCGTGCCGCTGCTGCCGGCGATCCACGCGCTGCGGCTCTTCGGGCGCATGCGCTCGGACACCGACCGAAACTGGCTGTTGTTCGTGTTGGGCCTCGTGCTGTTGGTGCCCGTGGCCATCGCGCTCGCGCTGCACCTCGGGCACCGGTGGAGCGATTCGGCGGGGTTCTGGGGCGGCTTCATCGCGTTCTATCTCGTCGAAGCGCTTGCGTGGGGCGCGTGGCTCTTCGTGGTCGCGGCGTTTTGCGCGCTCACGATTTTCACGCTGGCGTGGAACCCGGTTCGGATTGTGTTAGGCATCCAGCCGGCGGGTGTGTTGCGCCTGCCCTGGCGGCGCGCGGCCGCGGCGCCGGCGGCCGACATCAACGAGCCGTCGCCCGAGGAAATGCCGGCGATCGAGCCGTTCGCGCCGCAGCCGATGGGGCTCGATACGGCGCTGGGCGACGGGCCGCGCGGCCGGCGCCGCAAGAAGTCGAAAGCCGAGATCACGGCCGAGCACGACGAGGAAATCGCGGCGGCGATCGATGCATCGGCCACCCCGGACGCCGCCGACGACGAGCTGCCGCTGGCCGACCTGCTCACGCCGCCGCCGCCGCACAACGCGGAGACGAACCGCCGCGAGCTGGACGCGATGGCGGTCAAGCTCAAGGAAGCGTTAGGCACCTTCCGCGTGGACGCCGAGATCACCGGGCGCACGACGGGGCCCGTGGTCACGCAGTACGAAGTCGAGCCGGCGCCGGGCGTGAAAGTCCGCCAGATCGCGAATCTGTCCAACGATCTGGCGCTGGCCATGCGGGCGGCGAGCATCCGCATCGTGGCGCCGATTCCGGGCCGCGGTGCGGTGGGCGTCGAAGTGCCCAACCCGACGTCGGAGATCGTGGCGTTCCGGGAGCTCCTCGAGTCGCGCGAATTCCAGACGGCGCGGGCGGCGCTGCCGATTGCGTTAGGCAAGGACCTGGAGGGCAAACCGGTCATCGCCGACCTGGCGAAAATGCCGCACCTGCTCATCGCCGGCGCCACGGGCTCGGGAAAGTCGGTCTGCGTCAACACGATCATCACCGGGCTCATCTATCGGCACACGCCGCGCACGCTGCGGTTCCTGATGGTGGACCCGAAGATGGTCGAGCTGTCGGTGTACAACATGCTCCCGCATCTCCGCCACAAGGTGATCACCGACAACCGCGACGCAGCGTCGGTGCTCAAATGGGCCAAAGACGAGATGCAGGAGCGCTACGAGCTGTTGGCGGCGAACCAGTGCCGGAACATCCAGGACTTCAACCGCCGGGTGCAATCGGGCGCGCAGCTCACCAGGCCGCGCACGCCCGATGTGGCGTTCGAGGATCTGACGTACACGGGCGGGATCCTGCCGTACATCGTGCTCGTGATCGACGAGCTGGCGGATCTCATGATGACCGTGCAGGCGGAAATCGAGACGCCGCTGGCGCTCATCGCGCAGAAGGCGCGCGCGATCGGGCTGCACTTGATTCTGGCCACGCAGCGGCCGAGCGTGAACGTGATCACGGGGTTGATCAAGGCGAATTTTCCGAGCCGCATCGCGTTCCGCGTGGCGTCGCAGGTCGACAGCCGCACGATCATCGACGGCGTCGGCGCCGAGTCCTTGTTAGGCAACGGCGACATGCTGTTCATTCCCCCGGGGAAGTCGGAGCCGTCGCGCCTGCAGGGAGCATTCATCGCCGGCGAAGACACCGAGCGGCTGATGAAGTGGTACGAGCAACGGAAGACGGCCAAGCGGGCGGCGCTCGCCGAGAAGGGCCTGGCGCCCGAAGAGATCTCCGAGCCGGACATCCTCGAGATCGTGCGGCAGAAGGAAGCGCTGGAGTCGGGTCTCGCGTTGCTCGACGCCGACGATCCGGGCGACCGCGACAAACTCTTCCGCGATGCGGCGGAGGTGGTGATCCAGCATCAATTGGGGTCGACGTCGCTCTTGCAGCGGCGTCTCAAGGTAGGATACGGCCGGGCGGCGCGTATTATTGATCAGTTGCACGAGGCGGGGATTCTCGGGCCGCCGGACGGATCGAAGCCGCGCGACGTGTTGATGGGACTCGAGGATCTCGATCGCATTTGCGGCCCGCGCGCCTAACGCTGCGCCGGGCGAAGCGGGAGGCACGTGATGGCATCCAAGGTGTTGGTCATGGCGGCGCTCGCGGCGGCCGCGGCGAGCCCGGCGGCGGCGACGCAGTCCGTGCCGGCGCGTCTTGCGGCGCCGGCGACGGTGGCCCGTCTCAAACCGATGAAGTGGCTCTACGTCATTTCGCTGGTGACGGGCGAGGGTACGCCGCAGCGCATCGGCTTCCGCACCGTGAGCCTCACCGACACCACCTATCACGGGACGGCGGCGTGGCTGGTGATCGACGCGCGGCAGATGCACACGGCGGAATACGCGGAGTCGGTGTACGTGGGGCGCGCCGATTTGCGGCCGCTCTACCGGATCGAGCACACGCCGACGGGGCAGACGGTCTCCGAGTTCACAGGCGACAGCGTGCGGACGGTGTTCGACGACGACAGCGGCCGGGTGGCGGTCGCGACGGCCAACGAGCGCGACGCACTGCCGACGCTCTATCTGGTCGAGGGGTTGATCGCGGCGTCGTCGTTAGGCGCGAACTGGTCGGCGTCGGCCAAGCTCACGGCAGTGGACAAGCACGAGAGCGGGGTGGTGCCGGTGGTGCTGCGGACGGTGGGCGAGCAGCGTCTGGCCGTGCCGGACGGGGCGTTCGATGCCTGGGTCCTGTCGCTGACGTTAGGCAGGAGCGAGGAAAAGTTGTGGGTGCGGAAGAGCGACGGCGTGGTGCTCAAGGAACAGGTGCCGGTGGCGGGGATGGCGGGGGCGAGTGTGGAGATGCTGCTCGGACTCAACGGCGTCCAGAGGGTGGACACGGCGCGGACACGAACGGAGACAACGGACCGGTAAGGCGGACACGGGGCGGACACAAACGGAAACCACGGACCGGTAAGGCGGACACGGCGGACACGACGGACAAAGCGCGGACGGGAACGGCGGCGTGATTTTGGGCCGGCGCGCGGTGTTTTGCGCCTGCATTCGGCGCGAGCCCTTCCTAGATTCGCGCCATGTCGACACAGGCATTGGGACTCGCCGGTGAAGCGTACGCGGCCCGTTGGCTCGAGCAACTGGGCTGGACACTCCTCGAGCGACGGTTTCGTAATGGGCATCGCGATCTCGACCTCGTGGCGCGACGAGGCGGCGTGGTGGTGTTCGTGGAGGTGAAGGCGAGGCGGGGCAGCGAGTTCGGTGACCCGGTGGAGGCAGTCGATTGGAGAAAGAGGCGCGAGCTCATCCGATCGGCGCACGTCTGGGTCGACCGGTTCGGCAATCCCACGGACAGCTATCGATTCGATGTCATTGGGGTGCTCATCGACGGCGCGCGGGTGCGGATCCGACATGTGCAGAACGCGTTTTCAGTTGCGTAGACAAACTTGACGTCCTGGCCGTCCCTTCGTAGTTTGTTCGGTATGCGAATCCCCGAGCATTTCGGGTAAATTCGAGAGCCGGCCAGATCAACCAGCAGGCTCACCATCTCTCACCGGGACACACGAGAATGGCGGTTTCTACTCTGCAAGATGAGAAGAAGAAAGCGTTGAATCTGGCCATCGCGCAGATCGAGAAGAGCTGTGGAAAGGGCTCCATCATGAAGATGGGATCGGACAGTGCTCGGGTGCGCGTGGAAGCGATTCCAACGGGGGCGATCAATCTCGATGCGGCCATCGGCGTGGGCGGCATTCCGCGCGGACGTGTCACGGAGATCTACGGCCCGGAGTCGAGCGGCAAGACCACGTTGTGTCTGCACGTGGTGGCCAACGCACAGCGCGCCGGCGGCGTCGCTGCGTACATCGATGCCGAACATGCGTTAGACACGGACTACGCCTCGAAGTTGGGCGTGGACGTCGAGAACCTCTTGGTCTCACAGCCCGACACGGGCGAGCAGGCGCTCGAGATCTGCGAAATTCTCGTCCGTTCCGGAGCGGTCGACGTCGTCGTGATCGACTCGGTTGCGGCGCTCGTGCCCAAAGCCGAAATCGAAGGCGAAATGGGCGACTCGCACGTTGGCCTGCAAGCTCGACTCATGAGTCAGGCGCTGCGCAAGCTCACCGGC